>JAHBTG010000020.1 GCA_019638695.1 Bacteroidota bacterium
CACGAACCAGCAACGGTCGCCGTCCTTGATGAATACCTGGTCTCTCCCCCCCAGGAGGTGGGTGGGCTCGGCTGCGGCGGTTTCCACCGGTGTGTTCTGCCGGATGCGCCGGAGAGCCTCATTGAGGCGTTCCGGTTCTATGGGTTTCATCAGGTAATCCAGGGCATTGACCTCGAAAGCCTTGATGGCATACTGGTCATAGGCTGTGGTGAAGATGACGTTGCGGGGCACCTGTTCCAGCTTGTCCAGCAGGGCAAATCCGTCCGCCCCGGGCATCTGGATGTCCAGGAACAGGATATCCGGCTCGGTGGCCCGCAGTACCGGGATGGCTTCCTCGGCATTGGCGGCCTCGCCGATCACCTGCACGGCTACATCTGCCTCGGCTAGCAGGCGCTTGAGCTCCTGGCGTGCTAGGCGTTCGTCATCGGCAATTACAGCGGTAAGTTTCATAACAAGAGATTTACAGGGTACGAATGTTTGGATTAAGGGTGTGGGCGGGGTGCAGCGGCAGGTACAGGGTGGCGGTTACCTGCTGTTCGTTCACCTGGCTGACGTTCAGCGAGGCGCCTGCTTTGTATAGCAGTACCAGCCGTTCCTGGATATTGCGCAATCCGTAGCCGCTGCTTTCTGCCTGCGGGCTGCCTGTCAGCTGGCCCGGGTTGGTTACCGTGATGACCAGTTGGTCCGAGGTGATACGCGCCTGCAGGTGCAGGGTGCCCCCGCCTAACTGCTGGGAGATCCCGTGTTTGATGGCGTTTTCCACCAGGGTTAGTACGGACAGGGCCGGGACGGGCGCTGCCAAGGCTTCCGGGGTGGAGTGGAGCTCTACCAGTAGTCGCTCTTCATAGCGCACCTGCTCCAGTGCCAGGTAGTCCTGCACCAGCGCCAGTTCCTGCTCCAGCGGAATGAGGTCATAGTGTTCTGTGCGCAATACATTACGTAGCAGCCGCGCCAGCTGGGTCACGGCTTCCTGTGCCCGCCGTGGATCCTCCAGCACCAGGCCCCGGATGCCGTTTAGCGCATTGAAGATAAAATGCGGGTTGATCTGTGAACGCAGCGTGTGCAGCTCCATCTGGTGCACCATGGCTTCCTGCCGCAGTTTGGCAATCTCCTCTTTCTTGTAGTTGGTGAAATATTTGATGGCAAAATAGATCAGCATCCACAGCAGGTACAGGGCTGTGAGGTTTACCAGGTTGACCACCAGGTCTAGCGGGCCGGGTACTTCCACACCCTGGCTGAGAAAAGCAAGCAAGACCAGGAGCGCATTGTGCAGGAGGCCCAGGGCCAGGGCTCCCAGCGGGATGATGATCAACTGCTGGGTAAGCGGGCGGGACACCCAGCCCTGCCGGATGGCCAGCTTGCGAAACCCGTGGGTGAGTAAAATGCCAAATACAATGACCCCGGCAAAAGGAATGTATTTTTCCGCACTCTGGGCATGCAGTTCCGGCTGGCGCAGCAGATTGACTACATATAGCAGCACCGTATATAACCCCCAGCCATAAAATTGACAGAGCCAATAGATTTGCCTGCGGGTGATTTGTACTGCCATGGGGGTATTTCCACCTCAAGTAACAGAAAAGATGGGCAACCGGGTATAGTTTGGGATAATCGGTGGCTGTGCGTGCTTCAACGCTTTTCTGCTTAGTTTTGCCAGGGATGACTGGTGCACACATATTGGTGACGGGCGGTGCCGGCTTTATTGGCAGCCATGTGAGCGAGCGGCTGTTGGCGGCTGGCGCACGGGTGACAGTGGTCGATAACTTCGACCCGTTCTATCCGCGTTTACTCAAGGAAGAAAACCTGCAGCGCTTGCAGGGCTATCCGTTGTTCCGGTTCCTGGAACTGGACATCCGGGATGCGGGCATGCCCGCACAGCTGGATGCTCTGCCACAAGTGGATGCGGTGATCCACCTGGCGGCCAAGGCGGGTGTGCTGCCTTCCATTGAGGATCCGGATGTGTATACGGAGGTTAACATACGCGGCACACAGCACCTGCTGGAGTGGATGCGCCGTGCCGGGGTGAACAAGCTGGTGTTTGGCAGCAGCAGCTCCGTCTATGGCAATAGTCCCCGGGTACCCTTCCGGGAGGAGGAGACGCCCGACCGTCCCATATCTCCCTATGCTTTTACCAAGCGCGCCTGCGAACTGATGACCCACACCTGGCACCATCTTTTTGGGCTGGATGTCCTGAACCTGCGGTTCTTCACCGTATTCGGGCCCGGCCAGCGTCCGGACCTGGCCATCCGCAAGTTCACGGACCGCATTCTGCGCGGGGAACCCATACCGGTCTATGGCGACGGCTCCACCGCCCGGGATTATACCTATGTGGGCGATATTGCAGACGGTGTGGTGCGTGCCCTGCAGCATGTGCTGCATCACCAGGGAGTATATGATATCCTCAACCTGGGCAATCACAGCCCCATCACCCTTTCCGAAATGATAGCCACCCTGGAGCAGGTGATCGGGTTGCCGGCCATCATAGACCGGCAGCCGCTGCAACCCGGCGATGTCACCCGCACCTGGGCGGATATCAGCCGCGCACAGCAGCTGATCGGCTATTACCCGGCCACTTCCTTTACCGACGGTGTGGCCCGTTTCGTCACCTGGTACCGGGAGAAGCAGTTCAGCAAAGCACATTAACGGTTGGCGAAGAGTGTGCAACGTATGTTGTGCCTCTTCGTTTCCTTCACAAATGCGGTACCGTCTTCTCTACCTGTTTGGGTTATGTCTGCTGGCAGTCAGTCCGGTTGCTGCGCAGGTAGAGTGCGGGGGAACCAAGCGGCTGAGCCTGGTTCCTAACCCGGACGGATTTACGCCTCCGGGCGAGCTGGACCCCGGGCAGACCCTGCGCATGTGCTTCCGGCTGGAAGGGTACCTGGACCCGTCTGCGGTCAACTGGTTCCACGGCGTGCAGTTTGACTTCGGTCCGGGGTGGGATAGAACCAGCGTGCGCAACCAGAGCGCGCCGGTTCCCTGCATTGGCGCCGGGCAGTGGGGCTGGTTCCCTGCGGTCACCTCCGGTTCGGGGACGGTGTATGGCCCGGGTTTCTTTTTTGATACCAACCAGGACGGAAATCCCGGCAATAACTATGGAGACGATGATATCTGGGGTTCCTGTTTTTTCTACAACTGGGAATTCTGTTTCGATATTACCGTGCGCGCAGATGCGGCGCCGGGCACCAGCCTGGCGGTGACGGGTCGTGTGCTTTCCGACAGCGAATCCGGCAACTGGTTCGGGGGCGCCGGAAGCTGCCAGGACCCCGTCATGCCCCCGGATGTCCTGTCGCCTCTCAAAGTGCGTGATCCCTGTACGTTTACCCTGCAGAGCCTGGTGCCGGTAGTGCCCACCTGTGCAGACCCGGCAGGAGGGAGTGTGGCTATTGCACTCAACGGTGGGACAGGACCCTTTGCTTTTTCCCTGAATGGCGGGCCTTTTGTGCCGGAGGCGTCTCCAGGTGCTTATGTTTTCACGGGCTTGTCCGCGGGTAGCGGCAGTCTTACCGCACGGGATCTGGGTGCGCCGGGCTGCCAGCAGAGTTTCTCTTTTTCGCTGGCGGCGCCCGTTACTCCCGTCCTGGATGCCACCCGGGTAGCCGTGCAGCCCGTTACCTGCCGTGGCGATGCGGATGGCAGCCTGTCGCTTTCCCATCCGGATGCTGCGGAGCTACGTCTGAATGCCGGGGCCTGGCAACCGCTGGCCCCCTTATGGAATCTTCCTGCCGGTATGTATTCCCTGCAGGTGCGGACTACCGAAGGGTGTGAGAGCAATGTGCTCACTTTGTCGCTGGGCACCCGGTCTGTGCTGGAAGCACTTGGCAGTGTTCATAGCCCTCAGTTGTTGCTGGGAGAGCCCTTGCACCTGACTAATCTGAGCAGCGGTTATACCGCAGGGGTCTGGGATATGGGAGACGGCACCCGGTTAGCCGCGTCCGAACCTTCCTATGTTTATGCGCAGCCTGGTATCTACCGGCCCCTGCTTCAGGTGGCAGATGCGCTGGGATGTACGGATACCTGGCAGGCCCCGTCTGTGGAGGTGAGGGAGGTGCCCGCCTGGTCCGTGCCCAATGTGTTTAGTCCCAATAACGATGGATTGAATGATGACTGGGGGCTTGTGCACCTTCATTTGCGGCGTGTGCAGGTCTATGCGCGCAATGGACAGCAAGTGTGGCAGCAGGCAGGCTCCAGCGTGCGCTGGGATGGCAGGGATGCCCGGGGCACTCCGGTTCCGGAGGGGACCTATACAGTCATTCTTCATTTTGAAGACCAGGCCAGTCAGGCTGTCAGCGTACTTTTGATACGCTAAAGAGCGCATTTGTTCAGGTCTTGCTGTCCTTTTCCTTGCTATGATTGACACAGGTGTGCTACCTTTTCATTTATTTGAACGTTTATTCTCTTATTCGCTTTATCCAGCAAGTCTTGCATTCGCATGCAACCTTTGACAGATACCGATAGCCATATCCTCCAGAGCATCCGGTCTGGCGATACTGCCGCCCTGGAAGCGCTGTATGTGCAGGCTATTCCCATAGTTACCCGGGAGATGGGGGGGCAGCGCCGCGCGCACAAGTGGCTGCAAGATGCGCTGATCCGGCTGCGGACAGATGTACGTAACGGCCGCCTGAAGCGCGAGCCTAATGAGAACCTGGTGGAATACCTGGCGCGCCGGGTGCGGGAGCGCTGGGAGCAGTACCAGCAGGAGAAGGAACTGGATGCCCGCATCATCGAATGCCTGCAAAGCGAGACCGATAACGGCTGGGCTTTCTATTACATGCAGCGCTATTATTTCCCCAGCATCAGTTACTACATCCGCAGCAACGGGGGAACAGAAGAAGATGCCAAGGACATCATTATGGACAGCATCTACGCCCTGCTCTATAATATCCGGGAAGGCAAATACGTGGCCCAGGACACTACCAAACTGAAGACCTATTTCTATTCCATTTGCAAGAACAAGTGGAAGGATTATGCCAAAAAGCGCAAGAATAATATGATCGTATCCCTGCTCGATGGGTTTGAGCCGGAAGACGATGACGCCCACTACTATGTGGCCTATGAAGATGACGTGCTGAACGAACGGCAGAAAGTGGTGGCGGAAGTCTTTCAGCAGGCTACGGAGCGCTGCCACCGCATCTTGTCCTATTTTTATTACGATAACCTTTCCCACACAGAGATCGCCGAGAAAATGGGTTATCAGAATGCAGATACCAGCAAGGAACAGAAGAAGCGCTGCATGGGCAAGCTGCGCCTGGCCCTGCTCAAGCGGCTGGGCGGGAATCCTGACATGGATGAATAAGCTTTTACAACAATAACCTCATGATGCCATGTCGCAAGTAGATGTGAATACAGAAGCCTGGATAGACCAGTACCTGAAACGGCAGCTGTCTCCTGACGAGAACCAGCGTTTTGAAAGCCGCATGCAGAATGATCCTGACTTTTTGCAGGAAGTGATCTTGCGCAAGGATATTGTGGTGGGTATACGCGTAGCAGAGGATCGCCAGCTGAGAGAGCGGCTGGAGCATATCCGCCTGTCGGTGGAAAAAGGAGAGCCGGTCCGGCCGCAGGGGCGCACTTCTTCCCGGCGATTGGTCTTGTGGCTGGTAGCCGCTGCCACTGCCGCTGCACTGGCCTATGCACTGTTTGTTTGGGCATGAAGCGGCACAAGCAGCTATTGGGCAGCGTAGAACACGTGCAGATTACGGCCGTGTGTCCGCATCCGCTCAAAGCAAGGGTAGACACCGGTGCCGCCACCAGCGCGCTGCATTGCAAGACCATCCGTGCGTTTAAGGATACTCTGGGAGTACCTATGGTGGGTTTTGTTCCCTTGGATGACCGGTACCCACAGTGGCAGGGCAAAGAAGTCTGTCTCCCGGTGGTGCAGCAGCGCACGGTGAAAAGTTCCAGCGGGCATAGGGAAAATCGCTATTTTGTACGACTGGAAGTTTCCCTGGGCAAGCGCACCTTGCATACCCTGTTTTCCCTCACAGACCGCAAGCACATGAACTACCCGGTGCTGCTGGGGCGCACCTTGCTGCGCAGGGGCTACCTGGTAGATGTTTCGCAAAAATTCTTGGCTGACCTATGAAAATACTGGTGCTCTCTCGGGAGCCTGACAACTACTCCACGGGCCGCCTGGTGCAGGCCGGCCAGCAGCGCGGGCTGGAGATGCGCGTAGTGGATCATACCAAATGCAGTATGGTGCTGGAAAAGGGCCGCCCGCTGGTATTGTACAAGGGGGAGGCCTTGCATGCAGATGCCATTATCCCGCGTATAGGGGCCTCCGTTACCTTCTATGGCACGGCCATTGTGCGGCAGTTTGAGATGATGAAGGTGTTCTCAGCGGTGGATTCCATCGGGATCACCCGCAGCCGCGACAAGCTGCGCAGCCTGCAACTGCTTTCCCGCACCGGGGTGCATATTCCCAAGACGGCTTTTGCCAAGTTCCCCAAAGGCGCGGATGTGGATATGCTGCTGCAGGACGTGGGCGGTGCGCCCTGTATTGTCAAGCTGCTGGAAGGTACCCAGGGACTGGGGGTGGTGCTGGCAGACAGTCTCTCGGCAGCGCGCAGTGTCATTGAAGCGTTCAGCGGGTTGCAGGCCAATATCCTGGTGCAGGAATTCATTGCAGAAGCCAAAGGCGCAGACATCCGCGCCTTTGTGGTGGATGGCAAGGTGGTGGCTGCCATGAAGCGCCAGAGCCAGACTGGTGAGTTTCGCAGCAACCTGCACCGTGGCGGAGAAGCCATGCCCATTGAGCTGACACCCGACCAGGAACAGACGGCCGTGGCCGCCGCCAAAGCCATGCGCCTGGGAGTGGCCGGGGTGGATATGCTGCCTTCTTCACGCGGTTCCTATGTCATAGAAGTGAACAGCTCTCCCGGACTGGAAGGTATTGAAGGCTCCACAGGAGTAGATGTGGCCGGCACCATTATCGAATATGTGCAGCGCGGGGTGGAGAAGATGGATAAGGACGAGGACAGGGGTTAAGCTGACCCCGGGCCTTATTTACACTCGCCTTCCGGCGTGCATACGGCGCCCGGAGTGAGGGTAAGCGGGCTGGCAGGGTGCTGTTCCCGCCATTCGCCAAAGGACTTGTCCAGCGTCTGCAAGAAGACCTCGCTGGGTTGTGCCCCCGAGACGGCATACTTGCGGTTGAATACGAAGAAGGGTACTCCGTTCACACCCAGCGCCCGGGCTTCCGCTATGTCTGCATTTACGCTTCGGGCATATTCTTCCGAAGCCAAAGCCGTTTGTACCTCCTCAGCAGTAAGTCCTATCTCCATACCCAGCCGGGTGAGCACTTCCGGCCGGCCCAGGTCCTGGCCTTCTGTAAAATAGGCGGCAAACAGGCGTTCCTCGGCCGCATCGCCCAGTCCCTTGGTTTTGGCCATCTGTATCATGCGGTGCGCCTGGAATGAATTGGCCAGCACGGCTTTTTCAAAATGATAATCCAGCCCGGCGGTTTTGGCCATTTGTGTCACCTGCGTGTGCATTTGCACAGACTGCTCATGGCTCATACCTTTGCGCTCTGCAAGGTATTGATAGACAGATATTTGCGGGTTTTCCAGGGGTAAGGTGGGGTCCAGCTGAAAGCTGCGCCATTCGATCTCTATATGAGGGTTGTCTGCAAGTTGTTGCAACGCCTCCTCATAGTGCCGTTTGCCAATGTAGCAGAACGGGCACATGATGTCGCTCCATACTTCTACCTTCATTTTTGGGGCTGCGGCGGGGGGTGTTTCCATCTCTGTAAAATTGGGTGATCGGGTAACACCTGCCTGGGGCTGGCTATAGGCTGGTATGCTGAACAACACCAGGCAGATGCACAGGCCCATGAAACAGGAATACATTCGGTGCAGGGTAATGATTATCCTCTAATGCGGGTGAGTACCTGAAAGTTCCGCGCTGCTGCACTTTTGGGCAGGTGGTTCCGGGTGTTTCTGTGCCTGATGCCTGGTTTTGGCTTTTGCCTGTTATTTTTACTGAAACCTAAGGTACCCTATGCCCCCTACGCTTCACCTCAACGGCCAGGAGATATTGCCGGGCCAGACGCGCGATATCTACCTGGAGATAGCCCAGCTACCTACGCATACTCCCATGACCATGCCCATACGGGTGTTCCGTGCCCGGGAAGACGGCCCTGTACTGCTCCTGCTGGCGGGCATGCACGGCGATGAGATCAACGGACTGGAGATCATCCGGCGGATCATGGCGGACAAGCGCATTCGGCTGGTCAGGGGCTCGGTGGTGGCTGTGCCGCTCGTCAATGTCTTTGGCTTCCTGCACCTGAGCCGTGATACGCCCGACGGCAAGGACGTGAACCGCAGCTTCCCCGGCAGTGCGCAGGGAAGCCTGGCGGCCCGCCTGGCGCATAGCCTGCTGACGCATATCCTGCCGCTGGCAGACTACTGCATAGACTTTCACACAGGCGGCGCCAGCCGCAGCAACCACCCCCAGGTGCGGCTGGACATGAAAGCCCAGCCCGAAGGTCTGCCGCTGGCCCATGCCTTTGCCGCGCCGTTGCTGCTCAACAGCAAGCTGGTGGACAAGAGCTTTCGCAAGGAGGCTGCCTTGCGGGGCAAGCCCGTGCTGGTGTATGAAGGCGGCGAAAGCCTGCGCCTGGATGAGCAGGCCGTGCAGGAAGGCATTGACGGTACCCTGCGGGTAATGAAGCACCTGGGCATGCTGCCCGAGGCCCCTGCTCCGCAAACGACCACCGTGACGTTGGCCGACAGCACCTGGATCCGCGCCCGCAAGGCCGGGCTTTTCCGGCCCCTGGTGCATAATGGCGAGTATGTGCGCAAGCATGCGCTGATGGGCACCCTGGCAGACCCCTATGGCCTCACGGAGATCTCCCTCAAAGCACCGCATGACGGCTGGATCATCTCCACGAACTACCTGCCCGTGGTGAACCAGGGAGATGCCCTCTGGCATTTCGGAGAAGTGTAGGCGTCAAGGTCCCGGGAATTTGGGGTGGCTTCTGGAGCTGCGGCTACAGGTACCGGCTGTTTTTCTTATCCTGCTTCAGGTCCTGCACAATGTCCCGCACTTCCTGCTCCTGGTCCATGGGACAAATGAGCAAGGCGTCCTCTGTATCCACAATGAACAGCCCCTGCACCCCTTTGACAATGGCCAGCTTGCCCTTGGGGAGCTGCACCATATTGCCTTTGGCATCATACAGGCGGGCTTTGCCATTGACCACATTGCCCACGCTATCCTTGGGTTGCAGGGCATGCAGGCTGGTCCAGGTGCCCAGGTCACTCCAGCCGAAATCTGCAGGCATAACATACACCTCCTCGGCCTTCTCCATGACACCGTAATCAATAGAAATGGCGGGGCAGCGGGAGTAGATCTCTGCCAGCGCCGCGTCCCGGTCCTTGCCTTGCAGCCGGCTGGTGCGGCTGTCAAACAGCTCTGCCATATCGGGCATATGCCGGCGCAGCTCGCGCTGCATGACCTCTGCCGTGAAGAAGAACATCCCGCTGTTCCACACGAACTCGCCGCTTTCCACAAAAGTGCGGGCCATCTCCAGGCTCGGTTTTTCCGTGAACGTTTTGACCGGGTAGCAGCGCTCGCCGGGTTCTTCTATGTACTGGATGTACCCATATCCTGTGTCGGGCCTCACGGGCTGGATGCCCATGGTGACGATAGCTTTGCGCGAGCGGCAGGCTTCCAGCGCTTGTTTGACCATTTGCCGGTATATGTCTTCATGCTGGATGAAATGATCTGCCGGGCACACGGCAATGGCAGCATCCGGGCTTTGCAGGGCCAGGTGCCAGGTAGCGTAGGCGATGCAGGGCGCGGTATTGCGGCCCATAGGTTCTGTGAGGATATGGGCAGGGTCCAGGTCGGGCAACTGGGCTTGTACCAGTGGCAGATAATCTATATGGGTAACTACCCGGATATTGTCCTTACCCAATAGCGGCAGCAGGCGGTGCCAGGTCGTTTGCAGCAGGCTTTGCCCGGTGCCCAGGATGTCGTGAAACTGTTTGGGGTGTGCATGACGGCTCAGGGGCCAGAAACGGCTGCCTATACCACCGGCCATGATTACTGCGAAGTCTTTGGATGCCATAAGCAAAAGAGAGGGGAACGTTCCCGGCCCAAAATTACACATTTCAAGCCCCGTCCTTACAGTGCCGCCCTAGGTGCTAATACGCATTTTGCAGAAAATGCCTGCTTTTATGGTATACTAGTGCAGGTTGGCCTGCGTTATGAATCTGAAAACTTATTAACTTTAATATATGATTTGCCAGATACAGCACGCAAGGAGTTGCACTCTGTCCCGGATTTGTCTTAACTTTGATTAAGCTGCAAAAACTGCATTTGCTTAGCCTTTTGCTCTCTGTATTCCTTTATATCTCTCTGCAAGCATGATTGCCCAAAGCGTTCAAAATGTGCACGCTGCCCTGAAGCAGTATTTTGGTTACGATGCTTTCCGCGGTAAGCAGGAGGACGTGGTGCATGCACTATTGTCCGGGCGGGATGCCTTTGTGATTATGCCTACAGGTGCGGGCAAGAGCCTGTGCTACCAGCTCCCGGCCATCATGATGCCTGGCACGGCCCTGGTAGTGTCGCCGCTGATTGCGCTGATGAAGAACCAGGTGGACCAGATGCGCTCCCTGGGTATTGACGCCGGTTTTCTCAATAGCAGCATGTCCAAGGGAGAGTATGAGGCCGTGCAGCAGCGCGCCGTGAGCGGAGAGCTCAAGCTGCTGTATGTAGCCCCCGAAACCCTGGCCCGGGCAGAGTTCCTGGAGTTCCTGCACTCGGTCACCATCAGTTTTGTGGCTGTGGACGAAGCTCACTGTATCTCGGAGTGGGGGCATGACTTCCGCCCGGAGTACCGCAAGATCCGTCCCATTCTCAACCAGGTGAACCCCGGTATTCCTGTGGTGGCGCTGACCGCCACCGCCACGCCCAAGGTCCAGCTGGATATCCAGCATAACCTGCATATAGAGGATGCCCCGGTCTTTCTGACCAGCTTTAACCGCACCAATCTCTATTACGAGATTCGTTCCAAGGTGAATCCCGTGCAGGACATGGTCAAGTTCATCAAGCTGCGCGGCCGCGCCAGCGGCATTGTCTATTGCCTGAGCCGCAAGAAGGTAGAGGAGCTTTCCGAAGTGCTTAATGTCAATGGCATCAAATCCGTCCCCTACCATGCCGGGCTGGACAGCGACACGCGCAACCGCCACCAGGATATGTTCCTCAATGAGGATGTGCAGGTGGTGGTGGCCACCATTGCGTTTGGCATGGGGATAGATAAGCCCGATGTGCGCTTTGTCATTCACTACGATGTGCCCAAGAGCATAGAGAGCTATTACCAGGAGACCGGCCGTGCCGGCCGTGACGGGCTGGACGGTGATTGCCTGCTCTTCTACAGCTTCAATGACATTGTGAAGCTGGAGAAGTTCATGAAAGACAAACCCCTCTCCGAACGGGAGGCCGGCAAGCACCTGCTTTATGAAATGGCCGCCTTTTGCGAGAGCGGGATGTGCCGCCGCAAGCATCTGCTGCATTACTTTGGCGAAGCCTACAGCACCACCTCCTGCACGAATATGTGCGACAACTGCCGCCACCCCAGGGAACTCTTTGAGGCGACGGAATATGTGCGCATGGCGCTGGAACTGGTGCAGCTGACGGGGGGCAAGTTCCTGATGAACCACCTCATCAATGTGCTGCGCGGCAGCCAGGGCCAGCAGATGAAGGACCTGAAGCATGACCAGTTCCCTATGCATGGCAAAGGCGTGGACCTGGAAGAGAAGGAGTGGAAGAGCATCTTTACCCAGCTCCTGGTGCAGGACTACCTGCTCAAGGATATCAATGACTATGGGGTGATCAAGCTGGGGGAACAGGGACATGCCTGGCTGGCCAGCCCCCATCCCATGAAACTGGTGAAGTTCCAGGACTACGAGGTGATGGAGAAGCGGGATAACGCCCCGGTGGAGCAGGTGAAAGGGTATGACGATGTGCTCTACCAGCAGCTGGAGACCCTGCGCCGCCAGGTGGCCAAAAAACATGATGTGCCGCCCTACGTAGTTTTCCAGGACCCCAGCCTGGAGGATATCGCCACCAAATACCCCGTTACCGTAGAGGAATTTGAGAACATACACGGGGTGGGCAAAGGCAAGGCTGTACGCTTTGCGCCTCCCTTTATTGAACTTATTAAGAAGTATGTGGAGGAGAACGATATTCTCCGTCCCGAGGATGTGGTTGTCAAGACACAAGGCAAGAACAGCGGCCTCAAGCTCTATATCATCCAGCAGATAGACCGCAAGGTACCCCTGGACAAGATTGCCCGGGACAAGGATATGGAGTATAACGAGCTGCTGGATACCATTTCTCATATCATCTATAGCGGCAGCAAGCTCAACCTTCAGTATTTTATTGAGGAGCAGATAGATGATGACCGCTATGAGGAGATCTATGCCTACTTCCGCGAAGCAGAAACTGATGACCTGGATGAAGCCATGGAAGAACTGGGCGCTGACTATACCTGGGAAGAAATCATCCTGGTCCGTTGCCAGTTTATGAGCGAGCTGGCCAATTAAGCGGCCGTTATCCCGGTTCCGGGATTTCCTGTTACCGGATGGACATTTCCTGGAGGGTATGCATACCCGTTTACACTAGAAAGATCGAGTGCGCTATAGGAGCAGGATACTGCTGTCCTGCCGAACTCGTTTCGGCATCTCCTGCCTAGCGCTCCGCACTCCTCCCTGCGGGAAAGAACGGCCTAAGCGAAAAGGGCGAAACCGTGGGAGCGGCCGGAGGCGAACCGCCCAAAACACTGTCTGAGCCCCTGCCAGGGGGCGAGTTTGTTTTGGGCCGCCGAAAGGCCGCAAACGCCGCCCTTTTCGGTTCAGCCTTAATTTTTGGGTACTTTTTTATCAAGAAAAAAGTACAAATGTGCGCCAGCAGAGCAGAATGATACGTTCGCGGCGCCAGTACGCCTGACCACAGGGCGGAGATCCTTCGCTACGCTCAGGATGACACGGGGATGTTTACCCGCCCCGTCACCCCGAACTGGTTTCGGGGTCTCTTGCTGTGGCCCAGGTACTGCGTAGGGGATGCCGAAACGAGTTCGGCATGACGGGTACTTTGCTCCCGCGTTTCGCCCTTTTCGCTTAGGCCAATTTTGGTCAGGGGTGAATAGCTCTGCAGGTGGGCGCACAGGATATTAGATACCAGATGGTATCCATGGGTATATCATTGCCTGGCTTTTGAGGGGAAGCTTATCCTCCGAAGAACTCTTTCATTTTGGAGAAGAACCCCCGGTCTTGTTTCCCTGGGCTGGGGATAAAGTTGTTGCTGGTGCGCAGCTTTTCCAGCACTTTCTTTTCCTCTCCGCTCAGGTTCTTGGGTGTCCACACATTGATGTGCACCAGCTGGTCTCCGGCGCCGTAACCGTTGATATTGGGAATACCCTTGCCTTTCAGGCGTTTGATCTCCCCGCTCTGGGTGCCCGGCTCCACTTTGAAACGGGCCTTGCCTCCCAGGGTAGGCACTTCCACAGAGGCGCCCAGGGCCGCATCTGCAAAATTGACGTAAAGGTCAAAGATGACATTGTCGCCATCCCGCACCAGGAAATCATGCGGCACTTCTTCAAACTGCACCAGCAGGTCTCCGGGGTCTCCCCCGCGTTTGCCGGCATTGCCCTGCCCGCGCATGCTCAGCTGCATGCCGTCGGATACCCCGGCAGGGATATTGATCGTGATGCTTTGCTCCTCGGGCACCCGGCCTTCTCCGCTGCAGGCCATGCACCTCTGGGTGATGATCTTGCCCTCTCCGTTGCAGGAGGGACATGCCGAGACGACTATCTGGCTGAAGAACCCGCCGCCTACCTGCTGGCGTACCTCGCCCTGGCCGTTACAGGTGGGGCAGGTCTGGAAGCTGCTGCCTTCGTCTGCCCCCGTGCCGGCGCAAGACTTGCAGATAACCTGCCTGCGGATCTTGAGGGTCTTTTCCACCCCGTTGGCAATCTCCTCCAGGGTGAGCTTGAGCTTGATGCGCAGGTCTGCCCCGCGCTGGCCCCTGGCGCGCCGTTGCCCGCCCCGGGCGCCGCCAAAGAAGCCTTCAAAGCCTGAGCCTTCGAATATATCCGAGAAGCGACTGAAGATGTCATTAAAATCTCCGCCACCGCCGCCGGAAAAGCCGGCCGCCTCGTGGCCAAAGCGGTCATATTTGGCCCGGCGCTGTTCGTCGGACAATACTTCATAAGCCTCGCTGGCCTCCTTGAATTTTTCTTCCGCTTCCCGGTTGCCCGGGTTCTTATCCGGGTGGTATTGGATGGCCAGTTTGCGATAGGCTTTCTTGATATCCTCCGCCGGGGCATTTCTGGCTACGCCCAACACCTCATAATAGTCTCTTTTTGCCATTGTGGGCGCGTATTATTCTCCTGTGATGACCTTGGCGTAGCGGATGACCTTATCCCGGTAGGTATAACCCTGCTCAATGACCTCAATGACCTTGCCTTTGAGCGAGTCCTCTGCGGCAGGCATACTGGCTATGGCTTCATGTACCTGGGAATCAAAGGGTTGGTGCAGGCTTTCCAGCATCTGAACACCTTGTTTGTCCAGCATGGCGCGCAGGTTCTTGTGCACCAGTTGCAGTCCTTTGCGCAGGCTCTCGATATCCTGTGCTGTTTCTGCGGCTTTGAGCGCCCTGTCCAGGTCGTCCATTACCGGTAGGATCAGCTGCAGCAGCGGGACATTGCCATATTGTACCAGGTCGTCTTTTTCCTTGTTGGTGCGGCGGCGAAAGTTGTCAAATTCTGCAGCCAGCCGGGTGTAACGGTCTTTCCATTCTTCGGCGCTTTCACCGGCAGGTGCCGCGGTTTCTTGTGGTGCAGTATCCTGTTCGGGAGCGGTGGCCTGGTTTGCACCTTCAGTGGCCGGATTCTCGTCTACAGGAGGGGTTTGGGTGGTATCAGTATCTTGCATAGCTGTGGGTACAAATCATCAAAACGCACCGAAAATATCCGGGCAAAAGTAACCTGTCAAATACCGGGCCGCAAGGGCCTAATAATCGTAGCTTTTTTTGAAAGAATCCCAGGTAGTGGTTTTCCATGCGCTCTCGGCATAATAGACAAGGATTTTGCGCATGGCCGTAATATCCAGGTATCCCGGCACAATGGTCAGAATTTCTGCATCGGGTGTCAGAATGACAGTAGTGGGGAAGTTCATTTGCCCGTCCAGCAGCGAGAGGGCCAGCTCGTGCGCATTCCGTTCCGGCAGGTATTTGAACTCCCGTTCTCTGAACGTAATGGGCTTGCGCTCCCAGGCGTCCAGCCGGGCGGGGATAAAGTGGGTATTGAGGTAGGTTACGGTCTTGGGGTCGCGATGCGCCTGCTTTTCCATCACCTTGCACCAGGCGCACCAGTTCGTATACACGTGTACCCAGATGAGCTTCTGTTCCTGGCGGGCGCGTACTGCCGCCTGGGGCAACTCCTGCCACTCGGGTGCTGGGCCTGCCGCCGGATGAAAGGCGCCCAGCAGCAGCACAAATGCCGCCAGTATGGGGATAGCCACACGTACATTCATACACAAAAGTAACGAAAATACCCTTAGGGTCAGGATAGCCTCAGGTCTGCCGGGGGCAGGGTCTTGAAATGGCCGTTTTGCTGGATCTTGGTGCGGGTGAGTGCAATGCCCCGCAAGGCAGGGATTACCTGGTCAAAGTGGAGCTGCAGGAAATTGAGCCGGGCTACCTCATCTGGCAGTTCCAGCAGGGCAGCCTGCTTGTCCATTTCCAGTCCGCTGGTATGTCCTATCTGGAAGCTCAGGGGCGCCAGCTCATCCAGTTGCAGGGGCTTTATGGTATTGATCAGTTCATGAAATAACCTGTATTGCCGGGTCACCTCTTCCCGCAGGGCGTCCGGTGCGCCGGTGCGCAGGGGCAGGCGTTCCACGGTTGCCTGGTGCGCCACATCGGGTTCCGGGGAAGGGTAATATTCCAGGATGCGCAGCACGTCCATTCCCTGGGTGCGGATGTCCATACGGCCGTCGGTATACCGCTGGTGCAGGCTGGTGACCTGCATGGCGGTGGCTATGCGGGTGATCTGTTCGTTATGCACGGGTACGAGCCCAAAGTGCATGCCGGTCTCCAGGCAGTCATTGATCAGGCGCACGTAGCGGGGTTCAAAGATGTGCAGGGCTACTTCCTCGCCAGGATAGACCACCAGCTGGAGGGGGAAAATAGAAAGGCGTTCCATGTAGCAAAGCTACCGCTTTCAGTGAATCTCGGCCGACAGGCCGCGGTCCAGCAGTGCGGTGCAGCGGGGTTCCAGGAAGTCATAGTCGCCATGCATCACGGCATACTTGCCTTTGTAATGCACAATCAGTGCGCACTGCTCTGCCTGCTCTGCACTGTGCTGGCAGATGTCTACCAGGCACTCGATGACCCAGTCGAAGGTATTGACCTCGTCATTATACAGCACAAGGGCGCGCTCCACCCGGGTGTCTTCCAGGGTGAGGACCTGAACCTGTTTCTGATGCTGATGGCCCGCCATATTCGCAAATATACGGATAAACGCCCGGAGATGAATCTAGAGTATATACTGGCTCAGGTCTTTTTGCTGCACGATGCCGGTAAGCTTCTGCCGTACAAAGTCTGAGGTAATGGTAAACGCCGGGGTAGGGTCCAGGTCCGGCACCTGGAAGAGCATATCTTCCAGCAGGGTGCTGAGGATGGTATGCAGGCGGCGGGCGCCGATGTTCTCCACCTCTTCGTTCACCTGGCAGGCCAGGCGCGCGATCTCTGCCAGGGCGTCTGCCTGGAAGGACAGCCGCACACCCTCGGTCTCCATCAGCGCCTGGTACTGCTTGGTCAGCGCGTTCTCCGGGTTGGTGAGGATCAGGATAAAATCCTGCTCGGTGAGGGGGTTGAGCTCTACGCGGATGGGGAAACGGCCCTGCAGCTCGGGTATCATATCCGCAGGTTTGCTCAGGTGAAAAGCCCCTGCTGCAATGAACAGCACATGATCCGTGCGCACGGTCCCGTAGCGGGTATTGACCACGGAGCCTTCTACGATGGGCAGGAGGTCGCGCTGGACACCTTCCCGGGAGACATCTGCCCCGCCGGTCTGGCTGCCGCTGCGCACTACCTTGTCTATTTCGTCTATAAAGATGATACCGCTGTTCTCTGTGCGGGCAATGGCTTCGCGCTGCACCGCTTCCATGTCCAGCAGTTTCTGGGCCTCCTCTTCCGTGAGCAATTCACGCGCTTCGGCTATGGAGACGTTGCGGGTCTTTTTCTTCTGCGGCATCATGTTGGCCAGCAGGTCCTGCAGGCCCTCCATGCCTTCCATGCCGGGAGGGCCCATCACCTGCACCTGCGGGGCCTGTGCCGTCACCTCTATGTCTATGTTCCGGCTATCCAGTTCTCCGTTACGCAGTTTTTCGCGGAATTTCTCGCGGGTGCGGGCATTCAGTTCGGCATCTTCTCCGCTGCTTACCGGCGGAATGAGGATGTCCAGGATCACTTCTTCAGCCCGTTCGGCGGCGCGGGCGCGCACCAGCGCCTTCATTTCCTCCCGCACCATGTTGAGGGAGAACTCTACCAGGTCCCGCACCATGCTCTCCACGTCGCGGCCCACATAGCCCACTTCTGTGAACTTGCTGGCTTCTACCTTGATGAAAGGAGCCCCTGCCAGCTGGGCCAGGCGGCGGGCGATCTCGGTTTTGCCCACGCCTGTGGCGCCGATCATCAGGATATTATTGGGCATGATCTCCTTGCGCATTTCGGGCCGCACCCGCATGCGGCGCCAGCGGTTGCGCAGAGCAATGGCTACTGCCCGCTTGGCAGCCTGCTGGCCAATGATATACTTATCCAGTTCGGTAACAATGCGGGCAGGTGTCATTTCCTGCGGCAGTGCACCTATGAGCACATCGGGGTTTTGCATAGACTGCAAAGGTACGTAAGGCAGGTTACCGGGTTGCCAGTCTGCCCACCAGGTGGTCAATGACTTCCAGTCCTTTTTGCAGTTCGGCCTGCTGGATGGTGAGGGTGGGGCGGAAGCGGATGGACCGTTCTGCGCACCCCAGGAAAAGGACGTTCTGCTTCATGCCCTCTGCAATAAAGGCATCGCGCTGGGCACGGCTGGGCAGGTCAAATGCAATGATAAGACCCTGGCCCCTCACATTGGTAATGTCCGGGTAGCGGGCTGCCAGTTCCTGCAGTCCGGTGAGGAAGAAACGGCCTTGTTGCTGCACGTTGGCCAGCACATGGTCTTCTTCCATGATTTTCATGATCTGCATGCTGCGCACCATGTCTACCAGGTTGCCACCCCAGGTGGAGTTGATGCGGCTGGGCACGCGGAAGACATTGGTTTCTACTTCATCCACGCGCGGGCCGGCCAGTATGCCGCATACCTGCATCTTTTTGCCGAAACCGATGATGTCCGGGCGGGCATTGGGGCCAAAGTGCTCGTGGGCCCAGAACTTGCCGGTGGCGCCGGCGCCTACCTGCACCTCGTCAAAGATGAGCAGCGCCTCGTTTTCCAGGCATAGCTGGCGCACCTGTTCCATGAAGGAGGTGCGGAAGTGATTATCCCCGCCCTCGCACTGGATAGGCTCTATGAGAACGGCACAGATCTCGTCCCTGCGCTCTAGGAAAGCTTGTTTCATCTGAGCCAGCGCCAGCTGCTCACGGGCTGCCAGGTCGGTTTCTTTCTCCGGGGTGAGGGGGAAATGGATCTTGGGGTTAAGTACCCGGGGCCAGTCTGTCTTGGCAAAGTGCCGGGTCTTGTTGGGGTCTGTATTGGTAACGGAGAGGGTATAGCCGCTGCGTCCGTGGAAGGCTTCGCGGAAGTGCAGGATCTGGGTGCCTATCTCGCGGGTATAGCCTTTGGCAAAGTTCTTCTGCACCTTCCAGTCCATGGCGGTTTTCATGGCGTTTTCTATGGCCAGTGCACCGCCTGCTACAAAGAAAGCATGTGGCAGGTAATCGGGAATACCTACCCGGGAGAAGGTTTCCAGGAACTCGGCATACTGGGTGGTATAGACGTCGCTATTGCTGGGGTTAGCCAGGGCCGCTTCCAGTAGGTTGTGCATAAAAGCGGCATCGCCCCGCATCTTGGGGTGATTGTATCCCAGCGGGATGGTGGCAAAGCACGTGAAGAAATCCAGCAACTCCCGGTTATGGAGCGCGTCATAGACGTAGGCGCCGTGGCTGCGTTCCATATCCAGCACGATATCCATACCGTCTGCCAGGATGTGCTTAGCCAGGGTGGGGTGAGTTTGAGCAGGAGTCATACCGGTGAGCGTGGCGTTCATAATGAATGAAGGGTTAACAGCGGAAATGTATCAGGGATTCCACAAAGATAGCCAAATAGATGGTTCTGGCAATGGTCTAGATTTATGATGATGCCAAAATAAAGGTCTCATCAAAATCTATTTTTGATTTTGGCTTATCATTAGGCACTTTTTAATGACATTATTGCATGGATTATGCCTTCCGGGGTTATTGCTGCCAAGCAGGAAATCTTTCTTCAGGATCCTGAATCTGTCCCGGGTCATGTCATTTGTTGTGCATAGCGGCAGGTTTTGGGGTATTTGTTTAACATAAATGCAAGATTTTGAGTATATACCTTAATCTTGCATTTACGCGGTTTTACCTTGTCTATAGTGGAATTAATCGAAAATAAGAAAAGCTAAAAGCAACGCCTGGTAACTTTGAGGCATTAAGATTGAAGGTGGTTTACTGCATCATACAGCAACGATAAGGTAAACAACTAACTGCTTGGTAATGTAAGAGAGACCCGTGAGTCCAAGTACTTACGGGTTTTTTTGTGCCTTTTGCAGTGCTTCCCGATGCCCGGTCAGGGCAAACGCAGTCCTTGAACAGGGCCTTCTGGAAGGCTTGTGGCGGGGGTGAAGGTAGCGCTGGCTAATCTTCGTCTGAACCCGAGAAGAAGGCATCTACCATGTCGTCCGGGTCATACTTACCGGTATGCTCGCGTGCGAGCTCTATGAGCTTCAGGGCGGATACAGCCGCTTCTGCACCCTTATTGCCTTTGCTGCCCCCGGCACGGTCCCATGCCTGGGCTTCGTTCTCTACCGTGAGCACTCCGAAGATGACGGGTTTTTCGTGCTTAAGGCTCACTTTCATGAGGCCGTGCGCCACGGCGCTGGCGATGAACTCATCGTGGCGGGTTTCGCCCTTGATAATGGTGCCCAGGCAGATGACCGCAGAATAGGTGTCATAGGCCACTTTTTGTGCAGCAAAGGGCAGTTCATATGCGCCGGGTACGGTGATGCGGTCAATATCCTGCACGCCGGCCTGCTGAAGGGTGTGCAGACAAGCCTTGTACATGGCTTCATTGACCTCGCCGTTCCACTCTGCTACCACAATGGCCACGCTTTCCCCGGAGAAATCGGTTTGTCCGGTGTATTGCGAGAGTCCGCTATGGTCGTTTGAAGAAGCCATACAGAGGCATCTAGGATTGCAGGCGGGCGATGTATTTCTCCACCTGCTGGCCTTCCTGGGAGCGCGGATATTTCTTCAGGATCTCCTGGTATACTTTCAGGGCTTCATCAGGTTTGCCGCCCAGTTCATGGCACTGAGCAGCCCGCATCAGGAACAGCGGTGAGGTGGACTCGTTGGGAACCAGGTCTGCTGCCTGGCGGTATTTTTCGGCGGCTTCGGCGTATTTGCCTTTTTCTTCATAGGCATACCCCAGGGCAAAGTAGGCAGAGGCATTCAGCATTTGCTCGTCGCCCTTGTCCATATCCTCCAGGTCCTTGATGCCCTCGTCTGTTTTGCCCAGCTGCAGTTTGGCTGTGCCCAGCATGTAGCGGGCCAGGTTGGCAGCGCGGGTCCCTTCGTAATCTGTCTTGATCTTTTCCAGCCCGGCAAAGGTGGCTGTGCCGTTAATGGCCAGGTTGAGGCTGTCCTGGTAGAAAGCGCGGAACGCCAGCTCTGCCTTGTCCATGGCCTCGGCTTCGGTTTCTGCCTGGGAACTCCGGTACCAGAAGAAACCGGCCACCAGCACTACGGCGGCTACCAGGAGACCCGCATAGATCTTGCGGTTGCGGTTGAATTTATCGAGTACGGTGGGTTCATTGGCAGAGAAGTTAGCCTTCACCTCTTCTACGATAATTTCCTCGTCATCTACCGGAGGCGTGTTTTGAGAATCTTTTTTAGCCATAGGTTAAAAAACTGGGGACAAATGTACAGAAAAAAAACGTGTGGCGTGTTTTGAACACAATTTGTTAGAGGCAAATGTATGGGGAACGGGTACTGTGCATAATGTTTGCCGCAGGGAGCAGGGGCGGGGCGTCAATAGCTCTATTTTTGCACCAATCATTTATAAAAATGGCTATGTGACAGGCATAGCATAGAAAACACATGGTCACAGAAAAACAGGCCCCTGCGGCTCCTCCTGCCAGCCCGGTCTCCTTGCCCAAAGTGGGGCTCCTTTCCGCTGCCCTACTGGTAGTGGCCAATATGATCGGCTCCGGTATTTTTACTACCTCCGGTTTTATGGCGGGCTTTATCACCCAGGAAAGTGTGCTGCTGTTTACGTGGCTGGTGGGCGGTCTGCTGGCACTCTGTGGCGCCCTGAGTTATGGCGAGCTGGCGGCAGCTATGCCCCGCAGCGGCGGGGAGTATCATTACCTGAGCAAGCTGTATCACCCTGCGGTGGGGTTCCTCAGCGGTTTTATCTCGCTTATCGTGGGCTTTGGCGCTGCGATTGCAGGGGCGGCGCTCATCTTTGGCAAGTTTGGAGTGCTGATCGCGGGTGTGGGCGATACTCCCCTGGCAGACCTGGGGGAAGTCTGGTCGTTGCGTCCCAGCCAGTTGGTGGCTATCCTGCTGGTGGCACTGCTTACCTGGATGCACAGCCACGATATGCGCAAAGGCGCAGCCATGCAAAATGTGTTTACGATCCTCAAGGTGCTGCTGGTGCTGGTATTTATCATCGCAGGCCTGGGCTTTATGGACAATGTCCGGAGTTTTGACCTTATTCCTTCCGGCCATGACTGGGATATTCTGGGCAGCACCGCTTTCGGCACCTGTCTGGCATTCGTATACTTTGCCTATTCCGGCTGGAATGCCGCGGCTTATATCAGCGGCGAAGTGCGCAATCCTTCTCGTAACGTCCCGCTGGCCCTGCTGACCGCCACGCTGGCAGTGACCGTGCTGTATATGCTGATCAACTATGTCTTCTTGCTGGCGCTAAGCCCGGCAGACCTTGCCGGCAAGGAGGAGTTTGCAGGCCTGGTGGCCAATCGGATCTTCGGCGATGCGGGCGGACGCATTATGAGCGGGCTGATAGCCTTTGCCCTGATCAGCAGCACCAGCAGCATGGTAATGGCCGGGCCCCGCGTAACGGCATCTATGGGCGAGGATTTCTCCTTCTTCCGGGCGCTGGCCCGCAAGGGGCCCAGTGGCACACCCCGGGTGGCGCTGCTGCTGCAACTGGCCGTGGCTTCGCTGATCATCCTGTATGGTAATGTGGGGGTGATCCTTAATTATATAGGGCTGACCCTCAGCATCTTTGCCGCCCTGGCTGTGGGCGGGGTGTTTATCCTGCGAGCCCGCTATGGCAAACCGGCAGGGTATCGCATTCCGCTCTATCCTTTGCCTACCATCCTGTTCCTGCTGCTGAGCGGCTGGCTGATTGTGTGGAGCGTGTATGACTTTGGTCCCAAGGGCGGTTTCAAGAGCACCGTCCCGTTAATCAGCGGCATTACCTTACTGGCAGGTTATGCCGTTTACCTGCTGGCGCGCCGCCATGACCGCAAGCGGGCTGAGCATTAGCATCTTTGTTAGCATTTTTGCAGAAAATAGATTTCCCATGAAATTTTCATTCAAGTATTTTTTCGCTGTACTGGTAAGTGCAGGTATGCTGGCAGCTTGTGGCCAGCAAACTACGGCCGAGAAGGAAGCCGCCCGCGGCTCTAATGCCACAGAGAAAGGCACCGAGAAGCCCGCGGAGAAGCCTTATGCCCATGCCGACCGGTACTGGAATGACCTGACGCGTTTCCTGGCCGGCCTGGCGCCGGACTCTGGCAGTGTGCTGGCTAACCTGGAGGCTTTGCCGGTGGCAAAGAATCACCGGGAGTTCTTCTCCAACAGCTGGAAAGTGCAGGAGGACAAATATGTGGGACCGCTGGGCAAGTGGGCTGCAGATGCCCTGGGTGAGGCGCATACCGCCCGGAAACAGGTGTACTATCCCTTTAGCGGTGCAGACTTTATGACCGTGCATACTATTTATCCCAATGCGCCGCATTACGTCCTCTTTGGCCTGGAGCCGGAGGGTAATGTGCCCGATATCCGCAAAATGGACCCTGCCCGGGTAGCTACTAATCTGCAGAATGTGCAGCGCTCCTTAAATGCCATCCTGGCCTGGAGTTTCTTCCGCACACTGGACATGACGGACGACTTCCGGCGCACAGAGCTGAACGGTACCTTGCCTGTGCTGCTGGCGTTTATGGGTCGCAAGGGCAATACCGTGCTGGATATTTATCGTATCAAGGTGACCCCGGAGGGCAAGGTGGTGAAGGTGACCGACCAGGAAAACATTCCCATGAAAACAGCGGACGGGGTGACTACCGGCAATGAGATCGTATTCCGCAAAGGTGCCGACGGCCCTGTCCAGCGCCTGCAGTATTTTTCCGTGGATGTGAGCAATGACGGCCTGACCAAAGAGCCCGGTTTCCTGGCATACCTTGAAAGCCTGAAACCAGCCAACACCTATGTGAAGTCTGCGTCTTACCTGATGTACAAGCCCTACTTTGATAAGATCAAGGACCTGACGCTGGCAGTAAGCACGGTGTATGTGCAGGATGATAGCGGTATGCCCCTGAGTATGATAGACCGCAAGGTATGGGATCTCACTTTCTATGGGTATTATACCACGCCCATAGCGTTGTTCGGCAATTATTTCCAGCAGGAGATGTCGGATATCTACAACAAGCAGAAGCTGGCCAAACCGCTGGACTTTGGTATTGGTTACCAGTTTCGCAAAGGCACCAGCAACTTAATGGTTGCCAAGCGTAAGTAGCTGATAGCTATGGTGTTCTGATGGCCTCGTAGAACATGGAGGCTGAATTGAACTGTACCGGAAGCGGTTGGCTCACGGCCTTGCCCGTGGCATCTACCTGTGTGAAGAGGAAGAGGATTCCGTTGTCGGTAGAATCGGTGTCTACACTATAGCCGTAGACAACGCCTGCGACGGGGAGCAGCGCTTCGTTTCGCTCATTGAAGATGCCCTGGCTGTCGAGCCTCAATACTTCAAATGTCTTGCGTTTGGTATGGCGCAAGACGGACAGCTTCTGCACATAAATGCCCTTGTGGTCTGCACCTGGGGGGAGGCTATCCGGAAACAGAGGGGTATAGGCAACGGTCTCGGGCATCCCGTCCCGGTCAATGTCCTGGAGTTTGAACAGCGCCTTGGCGTGTGCTCCCAGGTGGTGCTTAGACTCTGTATGAGAGATGTTCTGCTCCACCACCGGGCTGCGCGATTGCCGCGCCAGGTTAGATATAGCATAGTACCCACCGATGCCCACCAGCAGGATGCCCACTACTATCCAGGTGCCCTTGTTGTGTCTTACACCAGCCATTTCTCATAGAATTTGCGCCACCAGGACTTTTTGTTGGCAGACTCGGAATAGTAGTTGTGCCCGTCTCCGTATCCATAGCCGTATCCGTAGCCATAACCGTATCCATAGCCATAGCCATAGCCATAGCCGTACTTCTGGATCATCAGGTCCAGCGAGTTGAGAATGATATACAGTTTCTTGATATCGTGCTCTATCACAACCCGTTCGATGAACTTGAGATACATCTTCTTGCTATAGTCTGCCCTGAAAATATAGAAGTTAAGGTCGCTATATTTCAATAAAGAGAGTGCATCGGATACCAGGCCCAGGGGAGAAGTGTCCATCACTACATAGTCATAATGTTCGCCCAGTTTTTCCAGCAACTCCCCAAACCGCTTGCTGGTAATCATCTCTGAGGGGTTGGGCGGGATGGGGCCGGCCGGAATGACATCGAAGTTTACATAGCCCGTCCCCTGTACAATGTCTTCCCATTCGTCTTTGCCTATTACATAGGTGGTGATGCCGGAATTATTGGAGATGCCTACCGTCTTGTACAGGCGGGGTTTGCGAAGGTCTACATCCAGCAGCACCACTTTTTTGTCCAGCAGAGACAGGATGGAGGCCAGGTTCAGGCTCACAAATGATTTGCCTTCTCCCGAGATGGTAGACGTTACCGTGATGTAAGTAGCCTTGCGTTCTCCTTTGAAGAATTGGATACTGTTACGCAGCGCCCGGAAAGACTCTGTTACCATAGACTTCCGGTTGGTGAGCACATGCAGGTGATTCTTCTTGATCTCTTTGGAGTTGGCAATTTCTGCGATCACCGGCAGCTCGGTAGTTGCCTCCAGTTCGGCTTTGAAAGAGATGCGCTGTTTGGTAAACTCTTTGACAACGATAAAACCTATGGAAAGCAGGAGACCTGAAAGAAAGCTGATGTAGGTAATGAGCTGCTTCTTGGGAGAAACCGGGGTGGGCAGCACACTGGGGGGGTTCACGATCTGGCTGCGAGACACCAATGCAGCTTTGGCCAGGTTCAGGGTTTGTATCTTTCTCCTGTTCTCAGATACCAGTTCATCGTAATAGGTGAAATTGCTGGATGTGAGTTCATATTGCCGGAGAATATCCGGTTTGTTGAGCAGATCCCGTTCGGCCTGCTGGCTCTCAACCTTCAACTGCCGCAGAAGATCGGGCTCTACCTGTATGGTATACCATAGGGTCTTTTTTATCTTGTCTACTGTCTCCTGGATGCTCTCATCTCTGCGAATAACCATGACACTTCTTCTGCTGACCACATCGGCCAGCTGGTTGCGTTCTTCGATCAGTTGTACCAGTGCATCCAGCAGCAGATTGGCTTGTTCGGCCTCTGTCTTGATAAAGAAGGGCAGGTATATCTTTTCCTGGCGGAGTGTACTGGCAACAGAGTCTAGCTGGCGTATAATGACAGGGTAGATGCTTTTGCTGGACTGTATCTGCTGTTGTATGGAAGCATATTTCTTTTGTTTCTCCTGTGCCTCAGCGCCTATAAGGTCTATTTTATATATCTTGTTGCGGTACTCAAAATCGAGCAGTGCCTGCTTGGAAAGATCCAGGGAGTCTTTCAGATTATTTGTAAATTCATTGATAAAATGGATCTGTTTGTTAAAGGATTCCTCATTAATCTTTTGCTCATTCTCAAAATAAATCTTGATGATCTGCCCCAGGATATCCTTGCCTCTCTCTGTATTCTCATCTAGGTAAGTCATGTTAAATAACTCCACAGACTCTGCGCGGGTCATTCCAAACCGGGATCTTATCTGGCCAAGCTGGTGATCTTCGGTATGTACCACAAACTTGATGACCCGCTCCGGGCTAATGGGTTCCCCGATCAGCTTTATCTTGAGCTTGCTGTTGTTCACGGCAAGCGTTTCGTTGTATTTTACTTCAATAAAATCATCTGTATTACCCACTGAGATCATACAGGTGTTGGCATGATGTCCTTTTATATAAATGGGCGTTTCAAACATCTTGAAATGCACCGTGTCATACTCCACAATAAAAGGTGCCGAGCCATACAAGGTGGTTTCCCGCAAGCGGCCTACATCACTGTATTCAACGTGCAATTTCAGGTTCTGGATAACCCTTCTGAGGTTATTATCGCTTTTGATAATAACCATGATGGTTTCCGTCTGCTCTCTGAGCAGACCGTTTACCTGGTCTCCCATTTTGCTGTCCAGCGCACCGTTGAGCCCAATGTCTATCTGTACCTTACAGGTAATGCTATAGATTGTGGGTGTATAACGAAGATACAGGAAGCCGGCCAGATAGGTGATCCCTGTAGCCAGTAAGATATAGAACTTTTTTCTCAGTATGGCGCTAAAGACCCTGAGAATAGGATTCGACTCTTTATTTTGATCTGTAGCAGCCACTTTACAGGATTATATTGAGAATAAGGACAGAGAAAGAAACGGCTAAGTTGACTGCCTGCAAATAGGGGGATATCTGAGAAAATGCAAGGAAGAATGGCTTGCTCTCAGCATAAATAATATCATCTGAATAAATAGGAATGATATTCTTCTTCAATACTTCGATCTTCCTCAGATCTATCCATATGATCTGTACATTATCTGTTTCGTAGTTCCTGATGATCTTTACCTTGCGTATCTTGTTCACAAACGATACCCCCCCCGCAGTTGCCAGCACCTCTATAAGCGAACTTTGTTCCGTACCCATTTTAATTACCCGGGCCATGTTTTCCTGGCTGGTTCCTACGCCCACAGGGCTCATGCCTGACATGCCGCCTCCAAACCCAAACAAGTATAGCTTCAGGTTAGTAATGCGGCAGTTGACCACCGGGTTATCATAAGATTTGGCCAGTTCCTGCTCTATAAGATTCGTCACCTCATCGGTCACTTTGCCTGCCACATAAATACGGGGAATGAGCGGCATGTAAAAATACCCGTCGTGTGTGACAATACCCTCGAAAATATTCCCTTTGAGGCCCATTTCGTCTTTTTCCTTCAGGATGTCGGGCAGGTTCAGTATCTGCACCTCCAGTTCATCTCCCGGGCGTATCTTGTGCCGGTAGGCCAGGTAGCTGTTCTCATCGTCCCGCAGTTTTATGATAGGCTGGTTTGTGGTCCTTTTTTGCTCCTTGTAATATTTCTCATAGGTACTCTGGAACATCTGGGTCTTTTGCGAGCAGCCCCCCAGCATCCATGGCAGCGTAGCCAGCATAATGTAGAAAAAGGACGAAAAAGGAACCCCCAAGGGGTTTTTGCACTTACCTGGCATCTTTTTTTTGGTAAACATGCAAAAATAAAGCTTTAGTGACGGAAAGATGAGCAAACTCCATAAATTTAGTTCCCCACTTATTTTCGCTTACATGCCCAGCCAGATCCGCTCTTACCCAGACTATACCGCCCACTATACCCTTGCGCAGCAGGATCCCGATGCCTATTGGGCAGAGGTTGCGGGCCGGTACCATTGGTTTGCACCCTGGCAGCAGGTGCACACGGGCGGATTCCTGCGGGCAGATATGCAGTGGTTTGCCGGCGCCCGCACCAATCTCGCGTATAATTGCCTGGACCGCCATTTGCCCGTGCTGGCAGACCATACCGCCATTATCTGGGAGAGTAATGACCCCCGCGAAGCGCCGTTGCATATTTCCTTTGCACAGCTCTATGACCAGGTAAACCGCATGGCCCATCTCTTGCGCAGCCTGGGCGTACAGCGTGGAGACCGCGTGTGCATCTATCTGCCCATGATACCCGAAGCGGCTTATGCCATGCTCGCCTGTGCCCGCCTGGGAGCCATCCACTCCGTAGTTTTTGGAGGCTTTAGCGCCACTGCCCTGGCAGACCGTATCCGGGATGCCGATTGCCAGCTCCTCATCACTGCAGATGCCACCATGCGCGGCAATAAAGCCGTGCCGCTTAAGGCCATTGCAGATGAAGCACTCCTGCACTGCCCCGGTATCCGGCATTGCCTGGTCGTGCAAAGGGCCGGCATTGCAGTAGAAATGCGCACCCCGCGTGACTTATGGTATCATGAGGTACTGGCCGGTGTCCCCCGGGATGCCCGGGTCCCCGCAGAAGAAATGAATGCCGAAGACCCGCTGTTTATCCTCTATACCAGTGGCTCCACGGGCAAGCCCAAAGGCATTGTGCACACCACCGGTGGTTACATGGTCAATGCCGGCCACAGCTTTGCCAACGTCTTTCAGGTGCAGCTGCAGGATATCTGGTGGTGCACTGCCGATGTGGGATGGATCACCGGCCATACCTACCTGATCTATGGCCCCCTGCTCAATGGCATTACCACCCTCATGTTTGAAGGGGTACCCACCTGGCCGGATGCCGGCCGCTTCTGGGAAGTGATCGACCGCCACAAGGTCACGCTCTTTTATACGGCGCCTACTGCCATCCGCGCACTTATGGCCGCAGGAAATACATGGGTGGAGAACAAAGACCTCGGTTCCCTGCGCATCATTGGCAGCGTGGGAGAACCTATCAATATAGAGGCCTGGGAATGGTATCACACCTATGTGGGCAAACGACGCTGCCCCGTGCTGGATACCTGGTGGCAGACGGAAACCGGTGCTATTATGATCTCTCCCATGGGCGGCCAGCCCGCACATAAACCCTGTTTTGCCGCCCTGCCCCTGCCCGGTGTAGAACCGGTGCTGATGGACCCCGAAGGCAAAGAGATCACCTGGAAGCCGGGAGATACCATAGAAGGTAACCTGTGCATACGCAACCCCTGGCCCGGCATCGCCCGCACAACCTGGGGAGATCATGAGCGTTTTCTCAATACCTACTTTACTGCCTATCCCGGTTACTATTTTACCGGAGACGGCTGCAAGCGCGATGCCGAAGGCCACTACCGCATCCTGGGCCGCGTGGACGATGTCATCAATGTATCCGGCCACCGTATAGGCACTGCAGAAGTGGAAAATGCCATCAACGAGCATCCGGATATCATCGAGAGCGCCGTGGTGGGCTATCCCCATGACATCAAGGGCCAGGGCATCTATGCCTATGTAATAGTGGGCAAGCCCGGTCTTCCTCAAGAAGAGATTGCCCGCACAGTGAATGAAGTGATCGTCAGGCTGATAGGTCCCATAGCCAAGCCGGATAAGCTCCAGCTGGTGACCGACCTCCCCAAGACCCGCAGCGGCAAGATCATGCGCCGCATCCTGCGCAAAATAGCCGCCGGCGAACTCGACAATATGGGAGATACTTCCACGCTACTGGATCCCGGTGTGGTAGATGCCATTATTGCAGGGAGGCAATAGCCCAATAATTTCTTCATGGCTCTTCAAAAGCAGCTATATTTGCAAATCCGATTATAAACCTATCCTTTATTTGAATATGATTAGAACAGCAGTTTTCTTTCTATTATTAATTTGTGCTTTAACTGGTTTACATGCACAGCTCACCATGTCTACAGTTGCAGGCGATGGTCGTTCTGGGCTGGTCAATGGCCCGGGCGCTAATGCACGCTTTATGGTATTGGATGGTATCGCTGTAGACAAACACGGCAATATCTATGTCTCGGATATGTTCTATCATCATATCCGCAAGATCACCCCGGATGGCACGGTAAGTACCTTTGCCGGAGGTACGGAAAGTGGCTTTGCCGATGGCACGGGTACGGCAGCTCGCTTTCATACGCCCACCGGACTGGCTGTAGATACATTGGGTAATATCTATGTGGCAGATAGAGATAATCACAGGATTCGCAAGATCACCCCGGCAGGAGTGGTATCCACCCTCGCAGGTAGCAGTACGCCGGGTTCTGGCTATGGAGGGGGCGGCTCAAATGACGGCCCCGGTAATACCGCCCAGTTTCATGCTCCCCTGGCTGTGGCTGTAGATACTAATGGATATGTTTATGTATCAGATGCGATAAATCATCGTATCCGCAAGATCACCCCCGCGGGAGTGGTGTCCACCCTCGCGGGTAGTAGTAAGGGGTATCAGAACGGTACCGGTACAGCAGCCCGTTTTGAACAGCCTCAGGCCATAACCGTAGACCTTAACGGCAATGTCTATGTAGCAGATGTAGTGAATGCCCGCATTCGCAAGATCACTCCCGCGGGAGTCGTAACTACTATTGCAGGAGATGGTACGGAAGGCTACCAGGACGCACAGGGTACCGCCGCCAAATTCAATCGCATCTCTGGTTTAGCTATTGATGCAGACGGTATACTTTATATCAGCGACCGTCGGAATAACCGCATCCGTAAAATGTCAGTTTCCGGGCAGGTTACCACACTTGCAGGGATTAACTATCCGGGCTTCTTTGATGGAGATACCGATGTGGCTATGCTCAATAACCCCATATATGTTGCATTAGACCCGGCAGGCGATCTGATCATAGTGGATAACTATAATTACTCCGTGCGCAAGCTGGGCGGGTTATCTGCTGCCACCCGCCGGGCGCCTGCTGCTCACTGGCTCAATGCTACAGTGTACCCCAATCCGGCCTCCCAGGTAATACAAGTCATTCTGCCTGACCATGGGCTTGCACAGGTCTCGCTCCTGGATATTACTGGTAAAGTGGTCTTTACTTCGGAGATGCGTCAGTACCTGGAGATACCTGTGCATGAGCTTGCAAAAGGTATGTATGTGTTACATGTGGAGCAATCCGGAGTATTCGCTTCCGAGAAAATTATCCTGGAATAAGGATTACCCATTCTGAATAATCTTGAAACAGGGGCCGGAGCCCCTGTTTTCTTATGAGATAAACGACTGTTCGTGTTAGGAGGGCAAATAACTTTGCGCCCGCAATGAAGCTTTCTGCCGATACATGTCAGGTGCAGGTGCAAGACCTGGACCTCCAGCGCGTGGCCATTATGGGCACAGAAGCTTCTTTTCATCATCGGGCCGCACAGCTTATGCTGGGTCCGGCAGTGCAGGTGCATTCCTGCCGTTCCTTTGCAGAGGAGGTCTCCGCCTTGCAGCAAGGCCGGGCAGATGCCGCCATTATGGCTGTGGAGAACACCATCGTGGGCCTTATGCTGCCCAACCTGCACCAGATCGTGCACCATAACCTGCGTATCCTGGGAGAGCTGTACCTGCCCATAGAGCTTCAGCTGCTGGGGTTGCCCGGTAGCCGTATCGAAGATGTCCGCACCGTCTACAGCCATCCGTATGCCCTGCAGCAGTGCGAAGCTTTCCTCGCACGCTTCCCCCACCTGCAGCGGATAGAAAGCACGGATACCGCCAGTGCAGCCCTCAGGCTGCTGGAACTGGGAGATCCTGCGGTGGCCGCAGTGGCCAGCAGCTATGTGGGCGGGCATTTTGGCCTGGAAGTGCTGGCCCCGGATATCCATACCCAGCAGGAAAACTTCACCCGCTTTATGCTGCTGGGCCGGCAGGGGAGAGTGTCAAAACCCACTAAAGCTACCTTCTGGTTCCTGGTGACACATCAGCCCGGGGCGCTGGCACAGGTGCTCAGCGTCTTCTCCCTGCATAACCTGAATATGACCAAGATCACCTCCATTGCGGTGCCGGAGCACCCCAATGAATTCGCGTTCCTGGTGGAGTTCGTTTTTCAGGAGTATCGCCACTATGAGCTGGCGCTGGAGCTCATCGCTCCCCGCGTGCGCAAGTTGCAGGTGTTGGGAGAGTATACCCAGGCTTTTTTTACCCCTTACGGGGGTAACTGATACATAGCGCACCTGCCTGTGATTACGGGCTTCAACCCTCCGGGTGATGAGTGAACAGCTCTGCCCGGTCCGGGTCCCTTCTTGTTCTATAGTTCAACCTCTTTTTACCTTTTAGCAATGTCCTCTATTTCTCATATAACTACCCCTAACTGGCTTTCGCCGGATGGCCAACCTGTGGTGATCGCCGGTCCGTGCAGCGCCGAGTCCGAGGCCCAGGTCATGCGCACTGCCGAATGGCTCAGGGAACAGGTGCCGCAGCTCCGCCTCTTCCGCGCCGGGGTGTGGAAGCCCCGCACCCGTCCCAACAGCTTTGAAGGCATGGGTCCCGAGGCGCTTCCCTGGCTGCGCAGGGTGCGCGAGGAACTGGGCCTCCCGATCACCATAGAAGTGGCCAATGCCGAGCATGTGCGCCTGGCGCTGGATGCCGGTATAGATGTCCTGTGGCTGGGTGCCCGCACCACAGTGAACCCCTTCTCCGTGCAGGAAATTGCCGATGCCCTGGAGGGCGTGGACATTCCCGTCATGGTCAAGAACCCCATCAACCCCGACCTGCAGCTATGGATAGGCGCTATGGAACGCCTGCAGAAGGCCGGCATCACCCGGCTGGCGGCTATTCACCGGGGCTTTAGCACACATGGCAAGAGCGAATTCCGCAATGAGCCGCAGTGGCATATCCCTATAGAACTGAAACGAGCCCTGCCAGAGATCCCCCTTATCTGTGACCCTTCCCATATCTGCGGTAACCGCACCCTGCTCGCTGACGTGAGCCAGCGTGCCCTGGACTTGCAGATGCAGGGGATTATGATAGAAACCCACCCCGACCCTGATAATGCCTGGAGCGATCAGCAACAGCAGGTCACCCCGGACCGCCTGCGGGAGATCCTGGATGACCTGGTCTTTCGGCGAGAACAGTCCGAGGAGGTGAGCTTTGAAGCACAGCTGGAGGAATACCGCAAGCGTATAGACCTCATCGACAGCGAACTCATCAACCTGATGGCTGAGCGCATGGATATTTCCCGCATGATAGGCCATCTCAAGAAGAACCAGAAGGTGACCATCCTGCAAATACGCCGCTGGGATGAGATGATTCGCCGCCGCCTGGTCCTGGCATCCCGCCTGGGCCTGGGCGAGGATTTCAGCCGCGAGATGTTTGAACTGATCCATGAAGAGTCCATCAATCTGCAGAATGCGGTAATGAACAAACAGCGCGGTTTCTCTGCAGAAGACCCGGCTTAGATGGACGGAAAGAGAGATTGAGGGGCTGCCTTGTAACTATTCAAGTCCTTTTCCCGAACCTTGCCCGCCATTCTTTGTATACTTGGGCAGATGTTGAGAGCACTTGTATGGATGACAGGGCTGCTATGCTGTACCGGGCTGTGCCGGGCGCAACCGGCCACCCCCGAGGAACAGCGTGCATTTATGTACCTGCAGCAGGGCGATTTTGCCAATGCCCGGCTGGCGTATGAAGCCGCTGTGCGGGCGGATAGCGCCAGCTTCCCGGCCTGGCTGGGGCTGGGTATGAGTCTCAAACAACTGGGCAGTCAGGCAGAAGCCCTGGGGCCTTTTGCACGCGCATTTGCCCTGGACAGTACCCGCACGCCGGCGCTCTATCTTTACCTGGGCGATGCCTATATGTTTAACCTGCGCTACCCCGAAGCCGCCCACGCCTACACACAGTTCCTCAGGTATGCAACAGACTTCCGGGACCAGAAGGAGCATGCCCGCCGCAATCTGCGCAAGGCCCAGTGGGCGGCCCTCCGCCTGGCGGATAGCATTGCGTTTGTGCCGCAGAACCTGGGGCCGGCCGTTAATGGAGAAGGAGAGGACTACAACGCCTTCCTCTCTGCAGATGACAGCACCCTGTATTTCAACAGCCATCGCAAAGGAAATACCGGTGGGCCTGTGCCCGGGATCTTTCATGGCTATGGATCAGACTTCTACTATAGTACCCTGACGGCGGAGGGTTGGCAAACGGCACAGAATGCAGGCTTGCCCCTCAACAGCGCTCTGCATGAGAAAGAGTTCTACCTTTCTCCGGATGGGCAGGAGCTCTATTTTGGGCGCCATCCTTTGCGCCCCTCATCTGATGGCCACTATAGTTGCGGAATCTGGTATAGCCGCCGGGAACAAGGCCGGTGGACCGAACCCCGCAAGCTGGAGGGCAGTATCTCCAGTGGTTATTGCGATTCCTGGCCTTCGCTGAGCGCAGATGGCCGGACACTGTATTTTGTGTCTGACCGTCCCGGTGGGTTCGGCGGCTTTGACATCTGGTACGCTACCCGTTTGCCCAACGGCCAGTGGGGAGCAGTACAGAACCTGGGGCACACCCTCAATACTCCCGGTGATGAATTTGATGTGTTCATTCACCCGGATGACAGCACCCTGTATTTCACCAGCGATTACCACCCGGGCTTCGGGGGGTTTGATATTTACCGCAGCCGCCGGCAAGCCAATGGCCGGTGGGGAAGCCCTGAGAACCTGGGGTATCCGCTTAATACCCCCTGGGATGAGTTCGATATGTTTGTGAATGCTGCAGGTACGACAGGCTACATCAACAGCGACCGCTGGGGAGGACACGGCGAACAGGACCTGTACCGGTTCTCACTGGATGACCGCATTCGTCCGCGCCCCACCTTCTGGCTGAAAGGCCATGTGACAGATGCTGCCGATATGCACCAGCAACCCGAAGCTACCGTGCGCCTGGTAGCACTGGGTAGTGGAGACACCTTGCGTACCCTGGCCGCAGGCAAACTGCAGAACGGCCATTTCCTCACAGCCATGCCGCGCGGGGACAGTTATGCGGTTATCACTACTGCGCCCAGGTACCTGCCGCACAGCCTGCACTATGCCCCGCCAGACCAGGCAAATGGCTGGCTGGATATTCCTTTGCAACCGCTGGCCAAGGATGCGGTCTTTACCCTGCGCAATATCTTCTTTGATACCGACCAGGCTACCCTCCGCCCCGAATCCCGTGCAGAGTTGCAACTGCTTACACAACTGCTGCACGAGCATCCCCAGCTGCGGCTGGAGGTACAGGGCCATACGGATAGCCAGGGCACTTCTGCCGCCAACGAAACCCTGAGCCAGCGCCGCGCTGCTGCAGTGCAGACCTACCTGACAGCACAGGGTATTGCTGCACACAGGCTTACGGCTGTGGGTTTTGGCCAGCGCCAGCCGGTTGTTTCTAACGATACACCCCAGGGGCGCCAGCTGAACCGGCGGGTAAGCTTCCGGGTGCTGGCTTACTAGCCTGTAATAAAAAAAAGCCCCTGTGTTTGATGCACAGGGGCTTATGTTCTGGGACAATTCCCGGTTTCCTCTTAGTATTTACCCTTGAGGTGAACGGCTTCGGCCACACGTTGCACAGCTACCAGGTAAGCCGCCAGGCGCATCCCTACTTTCTTGTCTTTCGACATCTGGTATACTGCCTCAAATGCTTCCTTGATGATGCGGTCTGCACGGTCATTCACTTCTTCCTCGGTGTAATAGTGGCCGCGGCGGTTCTGCACCCACTCAAAGTAGGATACGGTGACACCTCCGGCGTTGGCCACGATATCGGGCACTACCATGATGCCTTGTTTGTGAATGATCTCATCCGCATCTGCTGCAGTGGGGCCGTTGGCACCTTCCACGATGAGTTTTGCCTTGATCTTGTGGGCATTCTCCGTGGTGATGACGTTCTCGATAGCGCAGGGGGCCAGTACGTCCACATCCAGTTCCAGGATGGCCTTGTTGTCAATGCGCTTGGCGTCCTTGTCTTCCTTGTCTATCCAGGTATCAATCGTGTTGCGCAGGTCATACTTTTCAAATATGCGCTTGATGTTGAAACCTTTGGGGCTATAGTAGGCGCCTTTGTGGTCAGAGATAGCCACCACCTTCAGTCCCTTTTCTTCCAGGAGCAATGCACCATAGCTACCCACGTTACCAAAGCCCTGTACGGCTACAGTACTTTTCTTGGGGTCCATCTTCAGCTTCTCCATGGCTTGTATGCAAGTAGTCATGACACTGCGGCCGGTAGCGGCGGTGCGGCCTTTGGAGCCACCCAGCAGCAGCGGTTTGCCGGTGATGACAGCAGGGATGTATTTGTTGTTGTTCATCTTGCTGTATTCGTCCACGATCCAGGCCATTACGTTGCCGTCCGTGCCCATATCCGGTGCGGGGATGTCCAGGTCCGGGCCGAATACCTCGCTCATAGAGGCGGCGTAGGCGCGGGTCAGGCGTTCTTTTTCATCCACGCTCAGGGCGCGGCTGTTGCATTTGATGCCGCCTTTACCACCGCCGTAAGGAATATTGACCACTGCACACTTCCAGGTCATCCAGGCGGCCAGGGCCTTTACCTCATCGGCATGCACTTCCATGGCGTAGCGGATACCGCCTTTGGACGGGCCCATAGCTGTGGAGTGAATCACACGGTATCCCTCAAACACCTGCGTGGTGCCGTCATCCATTACCACCGGCAGGTTGACGTTCACTACTTTCTCGGGTACGGAAAGGATGGCGCGTTCACGATCATTGATCTTCAGGATGTCTGCGGCTGCATTGAAGCGGGCCAGCATAGACTCATAGGGGTTGTTGTAATCCACACCGCTGGCACCCTTGCCTGCTGCGGGTTTGGCGTCTTCGGTTTTTTTCTTGGCGCACATGGTAAATAGCGGATTAAGGCTGTTAAAAATTTGCCGCAATATACACCAGAAATGAAACCTGTGCTATTCGTCAAAAAATCTCTGATAAATGCAGATAAATACGGATTTACCCCGGTTGTCTTCACAGGGTTTCTGCCGGATATATCGGTTTTCAAAGACATTAGCCTTATTTTTACGCCACATAAATCCCCAACCTTATGGTTACCGACTCCGGCTATATTCGTACCCTGTCTATTGTGATCCCGGCTTATAATGAAGCCAAGACCATACATCTGATCCTGGACAAGGTGCGGGAGGTGCAGCTGGGCTGGGGCTTGCAGAAAGAAGTCATTATTGTGAACGATTGTTCCAGGGACGATACCGAGCAAGCCGTGCGCAATTACCAGGCCGCATATCCCGGGCTGCCCATCTCTTATTACAAGCACGAAGTGAACCAGGGTAAGGGGGCTGCCTTGCACACGGGTATTGCCAAAGCGCAGGGCGAACTGGTCATTATCCAGGATGCCGACCTGGAGTATGACCCTGCCGAGTATAATGACCTGCTCAAACCTATCATGAGCGGGATGGCCGATGTGGTATATGGCAGCCGTTTTATGGGGGGTAATCCGCACCGCATCCTCTTCTACTGGCATAGCCGCGGCAACAAATTTCTGACCAACCTGTCCAACATGTTCACCAACCTGAACCTGACGGATATGGAAACCTGCTACAAGCTCTTTCGCCGCGAGATCATCCAGAATATGCCCCTCAGGGAAAAACGCTTTGGGTTTGAGCCGGAGGTAACGGCACGCGTGGCAAGGGTAAAGGGTGTGCGCATCTACGAAGTAGGCATCAGCTACTATGGCCGCACCTATGAAGAGGGCAAGAAAATAGGCTGGCGCGACGGTTTCCGGGCGTTATACTGTATCCTCAAGTTCAATTGGTTTACCCGCCACGTGCGGCATATAGACAGCTATGCTGCGCTGCGCCGGCAGTATGATACCATTACCGTAGCGCCTGAGGCGGCCTCTGTCAGGTAAACGTCACCGCCAGGTAATAGATGGTGCGGCCCTCTGCCCGCCAGCGCGCTTCAAAAGCAGTGGGAATGGCGGCGTCCGGGTTGGGCAGCTCAATTTCCGGGGCATAGACATCCGTCACCTTGTGCAGGAGTGGCAGGCCCCTATGCTCCAGCACTTCCAGCGTCCATTCGAAGAGCACGGGGTCATCCGTTTTGAAATGCACCTGCCCGCCGGGTTTCAGCACCCGCCGGTAGACCTCCCAGAACGCTGGGCCGGTGAGGCGCCGCCGGGCATGCCGGTCTTTGGGGTAGGGGTCCGGGAAGGTGATCCAGATGCCGCTGAGCTCGGCCGGCGCCATCATGCGTTCCAGCACCTCGGCATCTCCCCACACGCAGCGCAGGTTGCCGATGCCCGCTTCGAGCGCTTGCTGTGCACCCATGAACATCCGCTCCCGTTTGGTATCCAGTGCCAGCACGTTCCATTGCGGGTGACGCCGTGCCAGCTCCACCGCAAAATAAGCTTTGCCGGCGCCCAGTTCCAGCCATAGCGGTTGCGGCACGTCAAACTGCTGCTGCCAGTGCCCCATAAGCTCCAGCGGCTGTGTAATGCAGTTGGGCAGGCTGGCAAATTCCTCGAAACGAAGTTTTTTTTTGCGCATGGGCAGAGTATGGGGTGGCAAAGAAATGATTTTTTGGCAAATCGTTCATCTCTTTGCAATTTTGCGCGCATAGGGAACCCTGCTTCCCCCACAGTTTACTAAACCCTATTTCGCTTAATACCTAATTTCATGTCTTATCTCTTCACCTCTGAATCGGTTTCTGAAGGTCACCCCGACAAAGTAGCGGACCAGATCTCGGAAGCAGTACTGGATGCGAAGATTACCCAGGATCCTAACTCACGCGTGGCTTGTAAGACCTTTGTAACC
>JAHBTG010000021.1 GCA_019638695.1 Bacteroidota bacterium
CCCGCAGTGTTTGCCTACTGTGGAGCGTGTGAATTTTGTCTTGAGGTGTCCTTCGTAATCGACCAGGTATACTATCAGTTCCTTGTGCAAGGGGTTCAGGTAGTCTGATTCGTCTTCTATGTAGTCTTCTAGTGGCATATGAATATAATTTAGTTAAATGGATAGCAGTAGAAATAGACCATCGCCCTAATGATGATTGGTCCAACGTATACTCAAAAGATACAGCCGATAATAAGAAACAGCAACGATCAAGATATAAATCACCAAGGAAATAATAACTCTTTTTTTCCTCGTCTTCGCGTCCATATTAGATATTCGTTCCACTATCTGATCTCCTCTTCTCTTATAATCAAATAGTAGTAAGTGAAGTGCGATAAATAATACCAGCAATATGGAATAGTTTGTCGTATTCAATGCTTTAAAGAAAGTAAGCATATCATATATAAAAGCAGCAAAAGCAGGAACAGATAAAATACCTAAGGTAGTAGATGTCCTATTGAGAACCTCTTTTCTATGAACCTTTTGTGCCAGCTTATATAGCACATAAAACACATAATAATACATCGCCTTCTATTAATCAGCCGGTTCAAATCTATGCTCGGGTTCTGTTGGGGTTGGTGCCACAACAGGTGGAATTTCAGGTGTTACAATAGGCTCAGGGGTGCTAGTAGACACTGCATCCATAAAGCCTGAACCTGTTCTTCCTAAAGAATTGGGCCCTGTATCATAACCTTTCAGCAATAAAGCAGAACCGACAACAAACCCGGCAGGCCCCCCAAATGCAGCCAATGTAGCGGCTACTGAATTATAGGAAAATTCGGTAACACCAATCTCTCCACTAGCAAGCCTCAAACCATCGAATCCAAGCCCTCCAATATATGAAACGCGACCAATAGCCTTAAATGCACTGGACACATCGCCTACTGTGAAATTCTTAATCGCATTGGAAGAAATGGTAGGATTTGCTAATGAATTTTCTCCAATACCCAATGAGATACCGAGTGATGTATTGAGGTCAGCAGTTGTGGTTAAAAGCGATTTATTAGTATTGGGCACATTATTATTTGCTGGTGATTGAGTACTCCATTGAGAGTTGAGCTGCCTCATTGGATTATCATATGGTGTGCCGGCATGCCCAATAGAAATATTTAATTTCTCTTGTTTTTCATTTCTGAGACCAGTCACATTATTAGAAAGCTGGGCCACTTTTTCTCGATACTGGGCTCTAGGATCCGGCTCAAGACCATCCAGATCTGCATTCCATATAGGGTTTAACCCTGCAAACTGATACGAGGAGTATTGGGGAAAGCTACTTATTAATGGATCAACCGATGTAAACTGGTGGGTCTTCTTATCATACATCCGCATACCATAATCCTGCCAGCCCGTTTCTATATCGTCTTCCTTCCCATTAAACGCATACCTATACCCCACCGGCACCTTTTTGGTCAGCGTCACACATAATCCAGTGCAAGCATTGGAGCAATCCCCCGGCACACGACCAGTTGTAACACCCTGACCACTACCTCCGGCAGTGCTCGTTATACCATTCACCACATCCACCGGCGTACCACTGCCCTCATCCATCGGGATATAATACAGCAGGCTGTCGATACCCTCCGGGCAACCGCGCAAGAGCTGGTCTACCTCGTTGGCACTCAGGGCCTTATGGTACATGCGCACCTGCCCCAGGTGACCCGTATGGTAGTTAAACGGCGAGGCCGGGCGGCGGCTGCCTATCCGCAGTCCACCGGCATTGCTGGCGTCCCCCGTGCTGAGCCCGTTGGTCGTCAGCGTCAGTTGTTTGGGCTGGCCATCCACGTAAATCTGCCAGTTGTTGGGGTTGTTACCCACCCGCACACACACCACATGGTGCCAGCGTGCAGTATCGGCCGCTTCAAAGGTGGTGCGCACACCGGCAGAACCGGTAGACACCGTGGTGCTGTCATACAGCATAAAGCCCAGCAGGCCGTCAGAGGGCGAGTTATACGACACCTGGTACCCTTTGATGCGGCTGGGCCCCAGGCTCAATTTGTTCAGCACGCCCATATCCATCGCACTGAAATTACCCGGTCGCATCCAAAAACTCAGGCTAAAATTACGCGTGCCCACGTCGTGCGCGCTGGTGTCCGCAAAGATATGGTCTCCGCTGCCGTTGTAACTGCGCACGTTGATGCCCGCGCTGCAACGGTCGGGCAGCAGTTCATTCACTATACTCTGGTTACTGCCGGAAGCGCTGCTGCTCAGGCTGTTGAGGATGTCCTGCGGCGTGCCGCCCGTTTCGTTCATGGGCATATAGTACACCAGGCTATCTGAGGGCATGCCGCTGCACCCGCAGTAGAGGCTGTCTATCTGGCTGGCGCTCAGGGCTTTGAGGTGCATCCGAAGGTTGGTCAGCCGGCCCACAAAGTAGTCGTTGGCGGCACCGCCGCGCTGGCTGCCGAGCTTGAGGCCGATGGCGTTGTCGGCATTGCCGGTCGCCAGGTCGTTGGCCAGCACGGTGTGGCTGCGCAGCTTGCCGTTGATATAGATGCGCCAGTTGTTGGGGTTGTTGCCCACGCGCACGCAGCTCACGTGCACCCAGTGGTCCAGCCGCATCACGCCGTTGACGTAGATATGCGCGGTGCCGGTGCCGCTGGCGCCGTCGCCCACCACAAAGGAGAGGCTGCGCGAGCCGGTCCCGCTGTGGTTCATATAGAGCTTGTAGCCGGTCTCCCGCCCGCTGGCAGTGACTACTTTGCCCACGATGGCGCGGGCTACGATGGTGCTGGGGCGCACCCACAGGCTGAGGGTAAAGTCCCGCGTACCCACGTCGTGCGCGGCATTGTCGGCAAACTCATGGTCACCGTTATTCCCATAGCGCCGCACGGGGGCGAGGAAGCCGCAGTTGCGCAGCGAGGTCATATATTCCCCGGGGGTGAAGTTGCCCAGGTTCTGCGCGCCGTCCAGGTAGGTCTCCAGCGAAGTACTGTCCACCAGGCTACCGCCATAGCCATGGAGCAGGTCCTGCAGGTACTGGCAGGTGAGGCAGGTGTCTTTCTGCACGCCCATACTATCCGCGCGCTGCCAGTGGCGGCCGGGCAGGGTCATGCCAAAGGGGTAGTAGTCGGTGGCGCTCACCATATCGGCAATATACACATCTATAACGTTATCCGCCACGGTATTGGTGTCCACGCCCAGTTTGCGGTCTGTAACCGTGGCCAGCACATTGCCCAGGTGGTTGGCAAATTCGTAGTGTTTCTGGCCCAGCGCGCTCACCGCATCGGTGTCATTCAGCTGCACGCGGGCGGGGTCATACAGGCGGTTGACGTATTGGATGCCCAGGCGGCTGCTTCCATACATATGGCATTCCTGCTGCCGCAGGGTGTCTGTTTTCTGGGTGTAGACGGAGAGCACGTTGCCCTGCGCATCGCGGGCATACCAGGTGGTGCGCAGGGAGACGGTGTCTCCCTCGCAGGCCAGCACCAGGGTGCGCTTGGCGGTGCGCTGCCCCATGGGGTCATAGAGGTATTCTATGCGGCTGTTATCGGTCTTGTGCACGGCAGCCACTTTGCCCTGGAGGGTCCATTCTATGTGGGAGATGCCTTCGCTGAGGTCCCGGATCAGGTTGCCGCTGCGGTCATAGGCATAGTTGAGGGTGTCCTGGTCGTCCACGTCTTTGGCATAGAGGGTGTCGGCCACCGTGTCGTTGAGATGCGAGAGGCGGTTGGTACCGGCGTGGTAGAGGGGCAATAAAAAAAGGCTGTTTTACACAGCCTTTTGATTTTTTTTGTCGAATGAAATGGTTATCTTTATAAATAAACCATCACTCGTTCTTTAAGCAAATCGGGAATCGCTTGGGATAGCTAAATGTAATTGCAGCAAATGGGTCTCCCACACGTGAATTCGTAGTTCTGCTTAATGCATTTGCCACATCGCAGGTTGCTATGAGCCATAATCTAAAATTCTGAATATGAATATTATCTTTTGCCTTTACTGAATCTGAGCATGGACCTACGACATCTTTTAAGGAAAAGGTAAATACATAGGGGTTTTCTACTTGTATAATTTTAGAAAAAGGGGCGCCCAGACCAACAGCGAATACTAATTCAAATTCATTTTCTTCCATAGGCAGATCCGAGATCACCTGGATGGAATCTTCAAAAGAAATATACAATTTATTATATTCATCATTATAATATGGCCGTTTACCGTTAAACCATACCTTTATCGTTGCACCGGGTTTATGATTGACATATTTAGGCTGAAAATCAACGTCATCAGCACAAATAAGTCCTGCTTCATTAGCATATTCCAGTCTATACACAAAGCAACCATTAACCTGTGTGTATACAAGAGAAAAATTCACTTGCAAACACCATAAGACAACTACCACTATAAATTTACTCATCACTTGAATCTTGAGGAGTCGTATTTTTTATTTTATTAATAAGCTTGTCATCTGTATTACTTTTATCCCAATCACTTTGAAGTGTTTCTTCTACTTCTCCGCTTGGACCTAAAGCATTATGTACGCCCCCCGGATTACCCGGCATATTGCGTTTCTCCACGTGAGCAGCAACCTCATGCAGATAGAAATACATCAAATAAGCAACCGCATTCTTCGGACTAGCTTGTTTAAGCCCAGGAACATTTGTTTTCAGTTTTAGCTGATCACCCTCCGTAGGATTCAATAATTGCTCCGGCATCACCACAATGCTATAGCTCACATTCCTGGGCACATAAGATTCTACCAGTTGCACGCCTTCCAGCATGCCATACTGGTCTGCTATGTTCTGTTCATTGCCAAATGCACCGGGGTCCAGATGCTTATAAGCATTAGAGAAAGCAGTCTCATCCAATGAGAATAATGTTCTATGGGTGCGGCCAAGCTCATTAAATCTTTGAGCATCCGGAACAGTATAGCCCCAGTCTGTTTGATTGAAGACAAAGTATACATCATGGGTCCGACTGTTCTCATATTTTTCCAGCAGATGACCAAAGCCGGGCACACCTTTGGCGGCACTATAGGCTTCTACAAATTTGGCTTTTATGTCATAGCTATCGCGTGCACGGATAGTCACATACTTGCCGCCTACATTGACCACAAAATAGACTTCTTCGCCATTGGGGTCATTGGCCATAATGGGGCTATTGAGCGCATATACATAGGGGCTTACACCGGGATATTTGGCAGCTTTCGGGTCCACACTCCACCATCTTTCTCCTTCATACATCCGACCTCCGAAATCATGAGTATTGCCTCCTATTTCAGCTTCTTTTTCTTTGCCGGCAAACCCAAACCGATACGTACTATCCTGCCACACCCTGCCCGGTATCGTCATCCCGAAGGGATAATAGTCCTGTGCAGAAACCAGGTCTGCTATATATAAGTCTATCACACCGTCGGCTACGGTGTTGCTGTCTATGCCCAGCTTTCTGTCTGTGAAGGTAGCTAATACGTTACCCAAGTGGTTGGTCAATTCATAATGCTTTTGCCCCAGGTAAGCTACCGTATTCGTATCGTTAAATACGGGTTTGGGTATGCCTTGTTGCAGATATACGGTATCGCTCCAGGTATCGCTAAACGGGTTATACACCGTGCTGTAGGTTTTCTGGCTATAGGGTATTGTACGGTGTTGTATGCCTAGCCTGCTGCTCCCATATATATGGTTTTCTGCCAGGGCATGCGCATATTTTTCTTGTTTTATACAGAGCAGGGGGTCTTCTCGAGAGAAGTTAAGGGCGGGCTCCAGGGCGAGCAGCGTATCCATTTGTCTGCCGGTAAACTGGGTGGTGCCCATGCGGGCATAGAGCTCTATCACACAGTCCAGACGGGGGGGATTGCTGGGGAATCCATAGAGCTGGGTGATGAGGAAAGCGGTGCGGTCGGCACTGTCGGCAGGTACTTCCAGGCCGCAGTCCAGTGCATAGGCGGTGTCTCGTTTGTAGGTGTAGAAGGGTTGGCTTCCATGGAAGTTAGTGACATAGGCTACTTTATTGTTGATTTCATTGCCGCCAAAGAGGTTGTCACGAGTGAGGGTATATAATTGTTGTATATAGCGCAACCGAAGGGTGTCTATATTTTCATGACAGGGGCTGGCTTCTACAGAGGTTGTATCTTTATATATGGCCAGTACATTACCCTGGGCGTCTCGCAAGTAATAGGTATTTATGGTATCCATATCTTGAATGAATTGCTTCAGGATACGCTGCCCCATGGGGTCATATTTATATTTTATTTGGCTGCTGCCTTTGATGACGCGGGCTACTTTTCCTTGCAGGTTCCACTCTATACTGTCTATGCCCCGGCTGGCGTCTTTGACCAGGTTGCCGCTTCTATCGTAGGTGTAATTTAGCGTATCCTGGTCGTCTATATCATTCATATACAGCATATCAGCCACCGTATCATTGATATGACTTAGCCTGTTGGTACCAGGATAGTATAAATAGTGCATGTAATCCATTAACGTATCCGGGCTTGTTTTATTGCCGTTTCTGTGCAGGGAGCGCAGGTTGCCGTTGGGGTCATAGGTATAGTCGCTGAAGTAGCTGGCCGTGCGGGCCACACCGGCCCAGGTGCCACTACCCGCCATGGGCAGGGGGGCCAGGGCATGGTCTGCGCGCACTATGCGGTTGAGCTGGTCATAGCGGTAGGCGCTGGCGTGGGCCTGCATACCGCCGCCAAAGTCCTTGGCGTGGGCGGTGACCATATGGCGGATATTGCCGTTATAGAGGCTGGGGGCCGCCTGGTGCAGCCAGCTGGGGACGGGCACGGCGGGCAGGGGGCTCACGGCGCCAATGGGCCGGTAGTCGTTCCAGCCGTTCAGGCTGTCTCGGTAATAGCTGAGGTTGTAGGCGGCGGCATCCAGCGCAAAGGGGAGGTTGGGGCCGGCATAGCCGTCCTGCCCGGGGTCGTGCTGCTGCTGCAGGCTGGGGCTGTTCACGCCCTTTATCCACCCGTGGAGCGTATAGAGGTAGTCCATGCCCTGCACCTGGTAGTGGCCTATCTCGGCGCGGGCCAGCGGGCCGTGCTGGTAATAATGGTAACGGGCGTCCTGCCACCAGTGCACGCCGTCCGTGCTGGTGTAGGCGCGGCGCAGGCGGTTGTCGGCATCGTATTCATAGCGGTGGGCCCAGTAGTCCCAGGCGCTGTCCTGGTACACCACGCGGTGTACATTGCCGGAGATGAGGTCATAGGTATAGTCCAGGGTTTTCTGCCCCAGCCCGGGCATGTCGGTGATCAGGCGGCGCACATTGCCGTGGATATCGTAGCTGTAGTGCAGCGCGCCGGCATAGGGGCTGCCCGGGTCTGTGCCAAAAGCAAGGGGCGCATGCGTGGTGATGTGCGTGATGCGCCCGCGCAGGTTCTGGCTGCTCTGGCCGGGGATGGCGTAGGCCAGGGTGTCGTAAATGGTCTGGGTGTATTGGGTGCGGGCGTTGGAGAGTGTAATAGCAAGGCTAAAGGTTTCGTAATGGAAATAGGTACCCTGCAGACTGGCAACAAAGGCAGCCGGCGCTATGGGGAAACGCACCTGGCCGGTCTCTATGATACGATTGAGCGGGTCATAGAGGGTATACGAAGTGCTGGAAGTATCTCCCATCACCAGGCTCTGGGCATACTGCCGGGCGCTCATGCTGATGATCAGGCGGCCCAGCTGGTCATAGGCCAGCCAGGTGGTATCGGCATCGGGGCTGTGCTGTTTCACCACCTGGTTAAGGCTGTTGTAGGTGTAGGTAGTCTTGAGGGTGTGGTTCTGCGCCACAGTATCTACGCCCACCGGGGGCACCGTTTGCACCAGGTTACCCGCCTGGTCATAGTAATAGAGAGTATAGTGATACTCAGACTCGCGGTAGCGCATGGTAAAGGTCTCGGAGAACCCGCTGAGGGTACGCAGGCAGGTGTCTACATACTGCTGGCGGAAGTTCTTCTCCAGTGCCTGGATATAGAGGTCGTAGTTGCGCTGAGCATGTAGCTGCGCCTGGGCCTTCTTGATGTCTATGCAGTCGTTGCGGTCGTCCTCGTCAGGCATGCGGTTGTCGGTCCTTTCAAAGGCCGAGCGGTTGCACAGCAGGGAATCGGGGTTCAGGGGGCAAGCATCCAGGAAGGCCTCGTAGTCGCTCACGCTGAGGCTGTAGCGGAAGTGGCGGTTAAGGTAGTTGTAGAGGGCGATCTTGCTGTTACCGGGGGCTTCTTCGGCCATCTGCTGGTAGAGGGTGTCTGCCCAGAACTGCTGCCATATGGCATTCACGGTATCGCAGGTAAGGCAGGTGCTGCAGGTGAGTTCCCGGGGCACCCAGGGCATGGGCAGTTCACCGCCACGGTGCGCTTCGGAGGAGGCCAAGGGGCGGGGTTTGCGCTGTATGGTGCGGCAGCCGGTGGGGAGGTAGGAAATGGTGGTGTCCTTGACCAGCACGGTGAAATCGGTAAGCGAGAAAGGACGGGCTTCCACGGAGAACGTAAGCGAATCTGGCAGAATGGGCAGTTGCTCCGTGCGCAGGCGGTAGGTGCCGCTGTAGCAGCCGGGGAGATTGCCGTTGGCGGGGAATACGGCATAGAGGGGGTTGTACTCGTAGTCAAACGCGCCGGTGGAGTCCTGTAACAAGGAAAAGTCCAGCACGGATAGGTCTGCATTGGGAGAAAAGGCCGTATATGATAGCATGCCGCCAAATGTGAACGCATTGGTCTGAGTAACCATCTCATGGTTAAGCAAAGAGTCTTTGAGCACCGGGGGCAATATGGATTTCAGGTAGGTTGTATTAAAGTCTCTGTCCAGCTTCCATAGTACATTGTCCAGAAAAACACGGGAAGAGGTAGAGTCTCCATAAGAGTTCTGTAATTGCAGCAGGGCGGTTTTGACATACAAGGAGCCATCGAGCGTAGTATGCAAGGCCAGGTTGTTGAGCGTGGCAAATCCGCGGTACAATACGGTGGAATCGGGTAACTGGCTGGTTTCGGTCCAGTCATTCTCCACAAAGAACCGCTTATGGTGCAGGATATTGAGGTTGGTATCCAGACGAATCAATAAGAGTCCGGTTGCCCGATTTGCAATACTATGATGGTAAGTGCTATCCCCGGTAAACAGGGTATCCACTACAGGGATGGCCACAATCAGGGTACTGTCCCAATCGCGGATGATTCGGCCATTTGCAAATGAAGAGTCCTTGGCTCCATAGACAGAAGAATCCGGCAGATTATTCAGCCGGAAGGATACCGTAGTATCGATCAGGTTACTCGTGGGGTCCAGTTTCAGGATGGAGATGATATGGTTGGAAGAATCTTCCACGGTATAGGTTCCAGAATTGACCAGCATATAGGTGTTTCCACCAAGGATCGTGAGGCTACCGAGCAGGCTATCTGCCAGCACATGACTGTAATCCCATGGGATGGTCGCATAGGCATTATCCAAATGGAGCTTTGCGGCATCCACGCCAGAGCCATCCGCAGCGACGCGCATCCAATAGTTCCTCTTGTAAAGGAGTACATAATCATCATGCACCCGTTCTATATGCAGAGCATTCCAGAGCAGATGAGAGGCACTCCAAGGTATCGTATCCAAAGGATGATCAACCTTCTTATGCCAGATCAAGTCCCCGTCATAGCTTATTTTAACTATCCTAGATGTCGTTGAAGCACCCGTAGCCAATAACACAATACTGGAGTCTTCCATATCCTTATAAACAGCCGGTATAAAATGCGATACGGAATCCAGGTAATAGGCTTTTGATTGGCTAATGGTCCTATCCTTTCTGTTCACCCAATGAGCTATGATCTCAGCTGAGTTTTCCGAGGCAGGAGGAATCACATCTAAATATCCCCAGGTAGTAAATACCAGGTCCAGGGTGTCATTAATATTCACTATTTTCAGTGGCATGGCAGCTCCTGGCTCATCAATGACCAGCGAGAAATAGTTGTACACATCCTGGGTAAGGGAAGTCATACATGTATTAGTGCACGCACAAAGCAATTCGTTGACCTGCAGATCAGTGAAGGCAGTCTGCAGCGAATCATTGATAAATGCAGTAAATGCCAGGGTATCGTGCAATTCGGCATCTGCCACATAATAGGCATACAGGGAGGTTACTTTGTCGCAGGCACAGGCATCTGCCGGTTGCATAGGGGCCTCTGGGAACAGGTTACTCCCATAGGCCGGAGGCTGGTTGATCAGGTAAGGATCGCAGGTAACGGTGCGGTATTCGGTACTGTCATAATACTGGGCAAAGACGGTATCTATCACATCCTGAAAGGAGTTGTAACCGCTTACCGTAAACACCCCCACCGGCAGGGTACCTGCACCAAAGGGATTGCTGCCATCGCAGCCGGACAAGCATACTTCCATGAATCCATCGGCAATGGCGGCGGAGTCTGCCCGCCAGTTGCTGGAGGTATCCCGCAGGACATTCAGGCAGCCCTCGAAATCGTTCAGCCATCCGGGCAACTGCGAGGCGCAAAAGAGATTACACTGCTCCGCCAACTTTTCATTGGCCAGCGCCGCATAACCCGCCTGGGTGGTAGGAGGCGTGGAGGTTATACCGGTAGACTGCGGCACGCCATCCTCATCTATGTAGGTGTAACCGCGATAGACATCATCCGCCTGCGGGAAGTTGAGACGGAAGCCGTAGGCACGTAATTGCGGGCGGTTATCCGGGAGGAACAGGCTGCCGGTGCACTCCGTACGGCACCGCTCTATCCAGTATCGCTTGCGCCAGAGATAGAGCGCCCGGAAGGCATCCCACTGCCGATCGTTCAGGGTATCGGTGGCGCTTGCCCCAAACTTGTTCTTGGGATTGTTCTTGCAGTGTATGTAGTCAAAGTCTTCAATATGAGGACAGTTGACATTAATGGCAGCTTGTTCCCAGTAGGTATTCCCACTGGCAGGGTACCCGGCAACGGTAAAATTCCTGAGGTCATTCTGCATGCTGGTCTTGATGCCCGGACAGCCGAACGTGGCTACGATCTCGTCAAAAAAGGGATCCAGGCTATCGTTCTGCGTAGGCAGGCCAGGTGTAGTGGTAGCATCCAGGTCCAGCGGATTGACGAAGCCCAGTGCTACCGCATCTTCATACTTGGTTATCTGCTGCATGGACCAGTCATAGCGATGACTGCTGTCCATGGCTACACACCACTTATACAGGAGATATTCGGGGTGATATTTCACCAGGGTATCGGCCCAACTGGTACGCCAGTTGGTCACAAACCATTTCACTGACAAAGTATCGGCGTCAAACGGCTCCCGGATACCAGCATAATCTATGTATTTGTTGGAGGCGTGATTATAGGCTCCGGTGCGAAGCACGGAGAACAGACTGGAAGGCGGTACCGCATACACTCCGGATTCAGATACAGTATAGGTAAAGTATTGCCCGCCCGGACTAACATCGGCAATCATCGCCTGAAGGTTGGTATAACACTCGCTTTCATAACCCGGGCAATACAACCGCCGGCAATCTGCGACTACCTTCTGGTACTGGGCAAGGCCGGCCAGGGTATCGTCAGGAGTAAGCTCCGCTTCATCACCCCGCAGTACCAGAATCTGTTCTGTATATTGCTCTATGAACTCGGATTGTGTACCATACAGGGTATCACAAGCAGCACAGGTCTTAATACATTCCGCCGTGTCAATCTCGGCATAGGCATCGTCCAGGAAATCCTCCAGGGTGGCGATACATTCATTCTCCACGGTAAATCGCTGTACGTACTTATTGAGCGAGTCCGGATTGATCCGCAGCTTCTTCACCAGTGTATAGGCACCGGCTTCCAGAAACACGCTGTCAGCCATAGTAAAGGACTGCACACTATCCGGAGAAAGCCCGCACCCAAAGCTGGCGCTGCCAATGGTATGACGGACCCCGGCCGCACCATTGAGGTATTCCGCACCACAAGCATTATCGGTGATACTGATAGACAGGTCATATACACAGTTGTAACACAACCCGCACAAGGAGTCTGTAATATCTCCCGCCGTGATGGTATAATCGAAGAAATACCATCCCCTGGCCGGTACCAGGAATGATTTGTTAAGCACATAGGCCAGTGAATCTTCCACCAGCACAGATGAGGAATCGAGGTTCACCACCGTATACTCCGTGTGCTGCGAATTGGCAGGAAGATTAACCAGGTTGGTATCGGCGCTGCCAGCCATGGCAGTGGCTATGGTGCGGCCGTGCATGTCTACATAGCTGATGGTGGTCGTGCTATTGGGGTCCACCACCATATTCTTAAAGTAGTGACTGATATGCCCGAAGTTGCTGCCAAACAGGCGCTGCAGCTCATGCACTGCGGGTGTTCCATAAAAATGCCGGGTCTCATGATGGGTGCCCAACTGGTGCGCCTTCCCCACCCCGCTCTGGCGTTTGATGCGGCCGGTATTGTCCGGGGTAAACTCTGTAATGGTGAGGGGATATCCTTCGGCATCTGGCAGGAAAGCCTGGTAAGTGGTCTGGCGCTGGTTACGCGGAGAATAGTACAACGAAGCTCCGGTACCTGAATACAAGGTATCCGGTGAGGCATCGCACCCGCTGCCGGGCACATCTGCCGCAAAATGCTGGGCGGTGAAGCCAGTATCTGCGGCTACCCGGTTAAATGCCTCGAAATACCGGATAGCATGGCTGATACTCTGGGTACCCCCGCCTACTACCGGCGCCGGGAGGATCTGCACGGCGGGCCGGCCGTGATAGTCATAGATGGTCTCGGTTACGATGACCAGGGTATCCTGGTTATTATAGGTAACGGTTTGCCTGTTACGCAGGCTGCCATCGAAATAACTGACCACACTCTTGCGCTTGGCCTCTTCGGCAAAGGTGGTGGCAGCCTGCCAGCCCAGGGAATCTTCATGGGATATGGCGGCATTTATCCTGAAAAGATAATCTTCAGAAAACAGCGATAACCGAAAGTCATTATCCGGGTACTGCGCAGCAGAATACCCGGTATCGCTGCCATAATTGTAATAAAAGCCCGGGTCTGCAGGCGGCGGAGAGCTGCCAATGAAGGTGAAGTTACTCCACCGGAAAGTGGACCACGGGCCACCAAACTCCTGAATGGTCCCTGCAACCGTATCCTGCAAGACAGGCCGGTAACGATAGGCCAGGTAGCCCAACTCATATAAAAGCGGAATGTCATAAGTAGTGAGCCCCTCCAATCGAACGCGCGTGGCGTTCTGGTAAAAATTAAACCGGACGGTGCTGGGGTCTTCCTGTACGTTGTTAGTGCCGCTGGCAGAGGAGAAAGCATCTACATACGTCCATTCCAGTTCATAGGCATCTACCCCGCAGATCGGGTCCCAGCTTACTCTAAGTTCATTGGTAGTGCTGATGTATTGATAAGGATGTATATTCTCCACTACTTTACGTCCCAGTAACTCCGTGGTTTTGAAACTGGGCTGGTGATATTTAATGTATTGAGATATACTGAATTCTCCCTCCAGTACCAGGTTGGCAGGCACACCGGTACCGGTATTGTCCCAGGTTACGGACACGGACAATACCTTGAAGCGGATACTGTCTATGTGGGTATACCGCCGGTAAGCAAGATAGGCGTGCTCCACATGAGCAGCCGGATCATATCTTACCACCAGGGTATCATCCAGGCTGTCTGTGACTGAGAAATAGATGCGCAACCGCACCCGTGCCGTATATCCTTCATTCACCAGTTGAGAGTGACGGGGATCTGCATACAAGCGGACCAGGCCGGCAGTTGTGCGGGACAGCAGGCTGCAGGTCGTATCCAGCTCTCCTGTCAAATCATCCAACCCAATAGACCGCACGGAGTCTGCAGCAATAGCACTTCCGTTTAATGGCGCTGTTTTTGCCGAAAAATCTGCCGCAAGGCTACCGGCAGGCAATAACCATACTGCCCAACATAAATGCCTGATTGCTTGTAAGATCGCTTTCATTCTGCCGGGAGGTTGAGTATACGATATTCGCTGAATGACGCTGACACCCGGTATCCGGAAGCATCTTTGGAAAAATAAGCGTCCCGCGATAATTTGAGCTTGAACGGCTCCAACCCCAATGAAGTCAGCACCGCTGTGGTTACAGGTTTGCCGGGTTCGCCATTCATCAGTGTGCGGTAGAAGATGGTTTGTTCTTTTACTATATGCTCTTTTTGATCTATCACCAGTTGCAGGCTATCATACAAGCCGGTTTCATACTTAATGCTATAAGCAATTACCTGGTCCGAAAGCTGCCGATAAACTATGGTATGCGGCACCTCCACAAACCTTACCAGTGCTTCCACCTGCTGTTCATTCCCGGGAACCTTGAGATAATGCCCGGGCCGAAGATCCACCAGTATGTTCTTCTGAGCGTTGTCCACAATAACCAGGTATTCATTATCGGTAAAATATTCGGTACCATCCTGGTGCCGGGCGTAGTATACATTGCCAGACCTTACCATGAGCATGGTCCCCTGTTCCACCGGCTGCGTCATCCCCATCAATGAATTGGTATAACTCAGCTGAAGGGCATAAGCAGTATTTATCTGTGAGGCAGACCTGAGTGCCTCCAGATCCTGCCTGAAATCCTGAGCCATCGCACCGGACACACTACACAGCATCATATGGAAAAGAAAGCGGATCATTCTGGAGTATATTTGGGTAGGTTCTGCCGGTTCTCCTTAATAGTTGCAATGCCTCGTTCGGTCTCACGCTTCACCCGTATGAGGTTCCCTTCCTGATCATACTCATAGAAAGTGGCGTAGTTATTATTATCCAGTTCTGCCATCAACCGCAAGGTCTTGGGATCATAGACATAAGACTTCACATTGGCATCAAAAGGTGCTATGCGCACATCATCAAAAAAGGCTATCTTCTTGTAGTGCCGGGTTATCGGCTCAAAAGGTGTCATATAGTCCGTAGGGATCAAGGAACCATCTACACCCACAAAATCAATCCGAATAGCAACTACCTTTTGCCCACCCACCCGCAAGGGAATGGAGAACTCTCCATAGATACGCTGCCACCCTTCAATCCTATTGCCAGAGGGATGGAAAACAAAGCTCCCGAGTGAATCGCAAGCGCCTAAGAGTGTGATCTCAATATAACTATCATACACATCGGCTGTTTTCCAGAATGGCTGGGCCTGATGAGGGGTGCTGGTAGCCATCCTTTGGTCTACCCGGGTCCAGGCATTGAGCACATATTTTTTATTGGCGCTTACACCCATCGCCTCCAGGCAGTTACTGACTCCCACTGACGGATAAAGCGCTATGGGGATCTCAGCATTTTGATATTGCAGGCCAGCAGTATTTCCTTTCACGGGCCGGTATATAGAAGCCTTTGAGCAGCTACCGTCTATACGCAGAGAATGCTTGCCGGTATGCGCCACTACCGTGGAAATACTATCACAGCCATCTGTGCTGCTTACAGAAAAATGGGGCCATAGCTTACAGTTTCCATAATAGAGTGCATCTTCATATTCCTTGTCCTCAAAGCCCTGGAAAGCCATTTCATTATAGCGGGTATTCTGGCCAATGATTACCGGCAAGGTATTATTGTAGCCATAGACCGCCGCAGTATAACGCTCCAGCGGATCTCTGTTTTCGAGCTCCTTACCATAAGGATCAAACTTGGTAACGACCTGCTTCCAGGTCCAGGCTTTGTCCGCTTTCTCAGCAGTCCATTGAGTACCGGTATCCGGTTTTTTCCAATAGGGTTTGAAATGCTCAAAATACCCGTCTTCTTCCAGATTCACCGGGGTGCTTTGCTTGCGGGCAGCCACGTAACTGAGCGCTTTTTTCTGCCGCCAGTTACCTTTGAGCCCGGTGGCATAGACATTGACCCTTTCTCCCTGGTTCAGGCAATCCGTACTGTCACAGGGCTGGCCACCGCAAAAGTTCTGCCAGTCATCAGCAAACTCCACGGCACTTGCCTGCAGCACCTGGCTCGCCGTATTAACCACAATATGCCCGCCCACTCTCGGGTCCTGCAGAGAACTGACGGTGGCAATGGGGAGTATGTGCATATTCCGACGGCCCGAACGCAGAATCTTCAGTGTTTTATTGGTGCCGGTATCGTGCGAGCTGCCGTCTTTACGCTGAATCAGGATTTGAGTACTGGTAAGACTTGTATTGACCACCCAGCCAAGCTCAACGGTGCTGCCATCTATAATAGCCACTTCATCCCCGGGGAAGAAGAGATTGCGGACACCTGTGCCAGGCAATGACGCGATAGTGCCCAGGCCGGATGAGGTGAGATTGACACCCGGCACCCGCACGCCGATATTCTGATAAGCGGGCCCCATGCCCTTATATGCCCAATGCGCCGGGTAGGTGAGGTTATAGACCCAATTATTATACTCATTCTGTGTACGGGTGAGCAACACTTCCCCAGACTCCCCGTCCCAGGCCAGGTTCTCGGTTACCACTGAAGAGCCTTCCTGGGCGGCTACGGTCCTGGTGAGGATACCATAGCGCTGAATGACCTTGGTGGTGACGATGGAACGGAAAGCAGTATGCTCACTGCCATAGGAGGGAAAAGCACTGCCGATAGCCATTGGAGCAGGCAATAATCCCAGCGGTATGACAGCCACATCTATCTGAGCCGCTATACCGGCATTGTAGGCACTGGTTACCTGCTCCCGCATGTCTGTCACAAAGTCCACTTCTTTGCCCACAGAGCGCTGGGTTATACTTCCATCCGGCAGTATAACGCTTACAGTACTGCTCAATCGTGCGGGATCGTTGGAGTCTGTATTGTAGAAATAGCGCACCTCGGAGAGGGGCTCTGTTTTATTCTGCGCATATACCAGTTCCGCCTTAGGTTTGCCATGCATATCATTCACCTCAATGGCATATCCCTGGCTGGCGGCGACCTCGGTCCTAGCTTCTATGCCAAAGAGTTTACCGGCGGTAAAATTGGGGCCATATTTCACCTCAATGCCAGTATCTGTAACAATGGTTGGAAAGTCCCTGGCGGTGTAATATTCATTGACAGTATACCCCATGCCCGTCCTATTGGCAGAAACCCCGGAAGGGATATAACTATGTACCGTTACCCTGGAATAGCCTACAGTTGGGGAAGGGAAGAAGGATTCTCCCATAGGTTCTTCCATATAATGGTCCTCACTGGGAAGCCACTTTTTGGACTCTATATAATTGACAGGCCGTCTCCAGGGGTTCTCATCATTACCCAGCAGTGGCTCATAAGCAGCCACACCGCTGCTGATTTCTTTACCCAACTGAGTATCATACATGGTATAGGAGTATACCTGTCCATATTCGGCGCTTTCCTGGCTGGCATCGCCCGTAAGCTGCTGCCAGTTATCTGCCATGGTGATCTTCTTCACACGGCTACCGCCTCCAAACTTGTGACCGGTAGGATTGGAGAGGCGGATAAAGGATTTGGACGCTTCAAAATTCATCCCATGCCCTTCATCTCTGAACGTCCGTTCTATACCGGAAATAAACTGATCGAGCGTGCCGCCCTGTCCAAAAAGACCAACAATAGCCTCAAAAGGCTTGTCCTGGGTATTATAACCGGGGAATACCATAGCAGGGGCATAGAGACGCGCAAAAGCCCAGGCGGATTTGGTAACAGGGTGGATATTGCCATTGTAGGAAGTGCCTTGTGTCTTGAGTTTGACAAAGCAATAATCCGTGTTGTCAGAGGCTACTCCATAATCTTCTATCTCTGCATACCCTGGCACATAATCCTTGGAAACACTGTTATTGCCCTTGAGCTGTACCAGGAATCTGAAGTAGAGGTCCGTGATACCGTCCAGGTAATTCCGCCCTACATGCGCCTTGTAATCAGCAGGGTTTGCGGGCAACGGCACACCAGTGTCTCGTTTAAAGAAGATATACTGGTTATTGACGCCCGTGTACACCGGGCTTCCTGCCGGGAAGGATATTCCTCTGGTTACCAACTCTGTAGTGCTGGCGCTATTAAAGCTGGCGCTGGCACCGGCTCTTGCCACAGTAAACATCTGCATGGCGCGCCTGTGCTGCACATAAGCATAGTCATCCGCCTCATAGGTTACGTTGATCTTGCCCCCCGAGGGCAGTTTGATCTCTGAAAGGTGCCAGGCGGCAGCCCAGGCATTGGCACTGTCTGCCTGCTGGTGTACATAGGGGAAGTCTGCATTTTGAATACCAGACACGTCCTCGCGCTTATAATTACCCCACCGGTCTACGCTCTTCATACGGTAGGCAGGGTTCACGCCCGAATACTTGAAGACATAGGCATTCAACCTGCCTTTATGCGAGGTGCCATAGGTAAAATAGACTTTCTTCAGGGTAAGTTTCCCGTTGTTAGGGGCCGTCAGCTGGGTATTGGGCACCCCTTTGCACAGGCTGTAGTCATACTCAAAATGTACGGTTTGAATGGGCTCTGCATTGGTTCCGTTCTTTTCATAATCCAGCCTGGAATACAGGGTGATCTTATCCAGTTTGTACGAGCGGTTATCTCCTGCAGGAGAGGGCACTCCGCCATTTCTATCAATGACCCCCAGGGCATCCTGTCGGGGGGAGATTTCGAATATGGCTATATGATTCTTAGTCTCTATAGACCGCACATGCCAGATTTCCTTCCTGCCGAATATATAACTACCCCTGTCATCCCTGCTGGAGGGGGTAGCCGCATCTGATTTCAGCCCTTCATTGTAATAAGCCTTGTTCTGCTCATAAGGCGTACGCCAGTTAAAGGTATCTGCTACCATTGTATAGCGGATCTTGGTATAGGTGCCCAGGTCGTCTGATGTGACGCCATCGCCGGTAACGTCTATATAATCGGGGCTCACAATATCTGTCAGCAGATAAGAATGCGCAAAAGCAGGAGTGGAGACGGCACTATAGTAGTGGTCGTTCCCTTTATTATTTTCAATCTTGTCATGACCGCCGGGTGTATAGCTTACCAGACCATTATTGTCGGCAGTGCCTATTCTATCCTGCACGTTGAAGGTAGCATCTCGTTGCTCCCAGTTATAGGCAGGTATGCCATAGACATAGCGCATACCATCGGGGCGCAATGCGGTAATCTCTGAGATATGATGTCCTTTGCGGCCACGCACCCCCACTCTATCCATTTCCTGCAATACACCGGCCGTATCGTAGTACTTTATCTTTTTATCCAGGGCAAAATCCCGGGCTTCTTCTGCCGAGAGATAGCTAATGGCCTGGTTTCTTTTGTCTCTTGTCTTCCGGTGTATGCCAGAGTTGACAGCCTGGCTGCTATAAGCTATCTGGGGAGTTGTCGCAGTGCTGGCGGTGCTCACCACTTTTGCCCTGGTAAAGCTCCGTTCCACCGCAGCGGAATTCCTAAGATTTATGCGCACAGCATCTTCTCCCCCTACTTTATAATAGTAACCGTTGACACCTTCCTCCTCTGCATCCTGCACAGTCATTTCCCCGCCTTGCTTAAAATAGGCGGCCTCATAGGCATAGTCATTGGAGATGCCATTTCTCACAAAATCAAAATAGCCGGACACACTGTTGCCCAGGCTCCATTTGCCCGTAGTGGTCACGGCATAGTTGACAGTAATATCTGCGCCAAAGTGGCCAATAAAGCCCCCGCCAATCTCAGCCCCTACGGACCCACCGCCAGATGTGCCCACGGTCTCCCTGTCATAAAGCACACCCACATCTCCCCTGTGAGGACGGTACATGCCCCCGATCCCCTGTCCACTGACGGCATACATGTCATAGGTAAAATTGGTTACCGGCAGGTTGGGCTTGTGTTTGGTAAAAGCACCGTCTTTTTCCCGGTTAAAATCCTGCAAGGAGCGGTTATGTGCCCGGTGCGCAAACAAAAAGCCGTAGGCATCCACGTCCTCCATGGTACGATCCAGTTTCTGCTGGCTATAGGAACCATTCAGATAAGCTCCGCCATGTAAGAACATGACCGCTCCGCCGGTACTTACCCGAAGATTAAGCCCAAAGGAATTCTGAGGGAACTCCACAGAAGGGATATAGGTGGGATCTCCAAAGGTAACGATGCTGCCATTAGTCCCGGTAGATGGAGAAATGGCTCCCGCGCGAGCTTTCCCATTTTTTTTCTTCTTATCGCCTTTATAGTCTTTTTGCTGGGCATAATTAAGCGACAAGCCTATTTGTCTAAGACCCGCCCTTGAGTTGAAACTAGCGCCCAAGCCGGCACCCACAAAGTTAGACCGCCCGTCACTGCGGTCTTTGGCATCCAGTGCATAGCTAAAACTGACGGTAGGATTGATCCCTACACCTTCCTGGGAATCCAGGCTTAAACCAAGCCCTATGGTCAGTTTACCCTTGCTCTGCTGAAAAGTCGCAAGCTTGGGTCCCAAACCAAAGGCAAATGCCAGCCCTCTGTAGTTATTATAGCGTATAGTAAGCGAAGCATCCAGTTTCAACTGGGTAGGTTTTTTTTCCATTCCTATGAACTCCAGGGTACCCCCGGCGGTCAGGGCATATGTTTTATTGGGTTTGGTATACATTTCCTTCCGCACCTTATCTCCGTTGAAGTCGTCTGGCAGGCCGCGCACATTGCGGTTAATCACCCCGGGGTTGATATTCCAGCCAAGCCCCACCCAGCTGGCTTCCTGGTCCATGCCCACACCCGAATGATAAGACAGGTTAACGGGATAATCGCCTACATTGAGCAAGGGGATGTTATAGTTAAAATCACCGGTAAAAAGGTCTACCATATCACTGGTTCCGGCCGGCTCAAAGCTCTGAACCTCAGGCTGGGAAGGGCCTGAGGTAAGGGCATACGCCACTCCCGGAGCCAATAACTGACTACACATTGCACACACCAGCAGGAGTGCTGTGGGCCGGATGAAGCGTTTATTTCGCATAAGTTGCCAGTTTGGGGTGGTCTTCAATTTCTTCTCCTTTGATTGCCAGTTTGATAATGCCATTATTAAACAGCTTATCTTCCAGGATAAGGGTCTTATCCCGGTAAGCAGGAGCCTCTCCTTTCTGCACAGCAGCTATCTCATGGTCCGGCCGGGGAAACCCCAGTACAAAATCTGCATACGGCGCCACATCAAAGCTTCGTACGAAGTGAAACAAGGCGCAACGATAGGTATGCCCTTCCTGCTCCCTGAGACGGATATCCTGTTTCATCCCGTCCATGCAATACAAGACACGCTGCTGGTATTCTTCGCCGCTACGCAAACGTTCTTTGAGCAATTCTTTAGTGCCATTCCTGGCCGAAATGCGGAGGCTGAAATACTGCATGCCGCCATATTCTTTGCGAAGGCTATCCAGCGCGGTTGCCGTTAATGTTTCCTCCGGGTGATCCAGAAGAATGACATAGTCCAGGGGCTTGTATTGCAAGCTATAGACAATACCATCTATCTCTTTAACAGAACGCAGCCCATTGCCCGCCTGCTCCGTAGCCTTTATATACTCTTTATCAGACAGGGAACGCCGACTGCAGGCAGGCAGCAGCGCAAGGAAGAGAATAATATAGAGCGCCGGTTTCATCATTTGTGTTCGTCATTATAGCGCTGGTTGACATACTTCAACACGTCGTCCGTCAGATCATGCCCATAGTTAGAATAAACAAGGCTGCCATCGCCAGAGGCGCCCCATATAAAATCATAACCATATTCACGGCCATAATCCTTAAGATACTGGTTGAGCTGCTTCCAGATCTGCTCCTGGTAGTGGCCAATGGCACTCTCATTATCCTGCTGATACTTTTCTTCCAGCAGAAGGTATTCTTCCTGTTTGCTGGCAAACAGGGCACTTCGTTGCGCCGCAGGAAGCGAAGCGTTCAGCTTCCCTTCTTTAAGGGCATTTAGCTCTGCCAGTAAACTGTCCAGCACCATTTGGCGTGATTTCTGCACGCCGGATAGCTTGCGCTCCAGTTCTATTTTGAATTTGAAGCCATTGTAAACTTTTATGGTATCGACATACCCTACCTTTGGACCGGAAAAGGCAAAGAACAATAGCGCTGCCAACCCCATAAAGAAGCCGGCCAGACCAATGATATGCGAATAGCGCTTTATCATTTGGCAAACCGCAGATAATAGGTCATTCCTTTATGGTCACGCACGACAAGTGTGTAATATCCTTTCTTAATGCCCTTTATCTTGAGTGCGTAATGATTGCTGCCATACGCATACACCCTGTGTTCCCATTCATCTGTCTTCAATGGTTTGTTAGCGCTATTCAGGACCTCATACTTAAGCTCGCTTAGCGCATACTGGCCTTCCAGCGCGAAGGGCAGCAGGTCCTTACGCACATGATACACGGGGCCGGACGGTTTTGCAGACAACTTGGGAAAGACCCGAAGATCTGGCAGTTTCTCCTTAGGTATGGAATCTGTCTCGTAACGAAAGACCCAGGCTTCGCTGCAAGCTTCGCCAGTTTCCCGCACCTGGAGACATACCTGCCACACGTAGGTCTGACCTTGCTGAAGCAAGGGGGCAGTCACAGGGTAAACCAGGGAAGGCTGCGTTACCTGCTGGTGTAACAACAATGGATTGGACATGAGCGCCGCATAGGGAGACTGGTTGTCCAGCAACTGCACAAGCTTTACGGTATAACCGGCTTGTCCCGGGGCGGCGGGCACCCAGGTTAACAGGGGGTTGGCAATGCGCACTACACTTTCATGAGCGGGCGACAATAACCTGGGGGCAACTGGCTGCGCCACAGCCCAGCCCCAACATATAAACAGGAGGACCAGCAGCTTTTTCATGGGGTAGCACATTTAATACCGGGCAGGTTATCCCCCCAGGGCGGACTGCAGGCACACCGGACAAAGTTGGTAGTTGTTACCGGTGGAGCGGTGCCCAGAAGCTGGGATATACTCAGCAGGAATACATACTGGTAGAATGGAATGACAGCGTCCAGAAGGGCATGCGACGTGGTAGCATATATTTTGCCTATCTCCGGAACGTCATACAAGATACTGGAAAGATTAGCCAGATCATCATCAGAAGTAAAGGGAATCTGCGCAAATACGGAGTCTCGCTGATTATCAAAGAATACCTGGAGCCGCCAGAAATAGGTATTATCTTCTTCCAGATAATCATTGGCATTTACAAATTCAAACTCTGTCCCGGTAAGCATCAAATGGTCATTCAATGTACTATACACCAGGGTACTATCGGACTGCTTAAAAATATGAACAGCATAAAAGAAACCGGTTTCTTCTGCATTACCGTCATTATTATAATAGGCTTTTTCAAAAATATTACGCCAAACAAAGGTAAGCGGTGTTTCGCAGGCAGATTCTCCATTCACCGGGTATACATATACTGCATTCATAACCTGAATAATGCCTATTATGTCTATTTCAACAAATAGGTCAATAAGCGTATAAGGCGGAGGGACAGGTGCGGCAGAAAGCCGGGAAACAGCAGAACCATTACTCCCCAGGATGCCTATGGTAAGGATGAGTGATAAGATACTATTGCGCATATCCTAATACTTGGGTACAATGAATAATCCAACGGTAGGATCACCAGGGAAAAGAGCCAAGAACTGCCGGTAGCTACAGGCAATCTCTGTATTGGGAGGAATAGGAGCAGTGGCTATCAGCAGTATGCCATCGGCCACCTTTTCACATCGTGCATTAGGCGTCTGGGCATCATTCACAAAAGCCCCAAACTGGGTTTCCTCATAATCCGAGGAAAAATAGCCGGTGTCATACTTTTTTACGAATGCATAGGCAATGACATCTCCTGCCTTATAACTGCGCCCGGGTTTGGTATGCAGGGCCAGTCCGGAAACCCGAGATTTTCGCAGGCAAAGATCCGTACCAGGCAAGTCTGCCCGTTCGATCTCTCCATTGAGCAGCATATCGCGGAAACGCTTGCTCACGCGAGACACGGTATCCGTCTTGGCATGCCCGGATACTTTATACTCGACAAAGAACCGGTTGCCATGTTGCCCTGCATTTTCCTGTATAGTGGGGGCAGGCCGCTGCGCAAAAGCAACAGAGCAGCACAAGAACAGTAGGCTATGAAGAAGACGCTGCATAATGATCAATGAGTTATCCAGGCAGGGTTTGCATCACCGGTTTTAGGCCGGTTTCCAAAATTGACCAGCGCACCGTTCAGTCCATTGGGGCTACTATCTGCGGCAATGTAGTCTCCATGAATGTTCTGTTGCTCATTCAATCGCCAATACGCAGCCAGGTTCCTGAGCGCACTGGCCGGAGGGGTTGCACCTGATCCGCCATTATACAGGCAGGTTACTTCACCCGGGGTCAGGGCCCGGTTATAGACAGATACTTCATCCATCCTGCCATCAAATGGGAACCCCGCCAGCACAGGGCTGGCACCCATACCCAGCGGTTGATTATTATCTGTATTATAAAGCCCGGAGGCGCCACTACTACTGGCCGTGGCATTTGCACCATTGATATAAATGCGCCAGTTAGCCTGTGCAGAGGTGGTCTTTATCACCACCACATGATACCATTGATTGGCAGAGGTAATTGCAGTACTTGTAACATACTTAAAGTCATCCAGCAATCCATTACCCACTCTCAACACAATAGGGCCGCTACTCCCGGACGCATTGAGTTGTATATCCCAGCCCACCAGATTGGGACTTGGCCCCTGCCATTTATTGATCAATCGCTGTATACTGCTCAAATCTGTAGGATATACCCAGAAGCTTACAGAAAAATCGCCTGTACCAAATTTCAAGGCTGTGGTATCCGGAACCGATACGTAATTGTTCAGTCCATCGATATGGAGCGCATTCCCAAAAGAGAAGTTCATATGCGGGTCATATGTGCCACAAGCGCAGGACTCCGTGCACACTGAACACCCGTCGCAAGTATAGGACTGTGCGGTACTCTCGCAATAGCGGCATAAAACCGGATTATGTCCGCTAGCTACCAGCTCAAAAAATACGGTATAGTCTGAAACCGTCTTATCCAGAACCAGTAGATCATTTAACAGATAAGTAATCACCACTCTATGAGAAGGTTCGCTCCAGTCCAAATTAAAGATAGCCTTGAGCAAATTCAAAACACGAATGACCTTGTCCTTTTCCCAACAAGCTAATTTTCGGGATGGCCAGTTATTCTGATATTCGATTATCCTGGGCAAAGTAATATGTGCTGCACCGGCCAGGCCAATTCCCTGTGGCTCCAGGATAACACGATAGACTTCGTTATCTTTAAATGCCACCGCAGAGTCTGGCATAGCAAACCCAAAGACTACGTAATCAACACCTAAGAACTGTACCGTATCCAGTCTGGAAAGGCTGTCTGTAGGAATATTAACAATAGTATATATGGTATCATCTTGAGACAACCAATAGTTTGTTTTTATCTCATAGAATTTCCAGGAAGATATGCTGGCAACAGAATCAGCCCTGACATAGGAATACATATGGGGATGAGGATCACAGTCTACATACTTTCTCTGGCCAATATACCCGATAATAGCCGTTACAACCAATAGCTCGATCAAAGTAAACGCCGAAAGGGTCCATAGCATAATCCCCAGAAAGGACTTGACGATCCAATGGCTGATACCAGATCTAGATATGTAGGGTTTGCGCATATTGATTACCAGAATCGCACCATTTTCTCCACAGTCCTATCTTTGGGAAAAAGAGCTATGAGTTGTTTATAGCTGGCAGTTATCTCTTCCCCACTGCTAATCTCCTCTTTAGCCCTCAGGATAATACCGTAATCGGCTATGATAAGCTCTGAATTAGGCGATTCGCTATGGTTTACAAAGGAGCCATAGATCGTCTCAATATACTTTTTATCAAAAGTATCGTCATTATTTAACGACAAGAATACATAGACAATATCTTGCCCCATGGCAAAGGAAGTATTCTGGGTACAGTATAGACCCACCCCACTTATTGCTGAGGATTTTATATCAAAAAGACTATTCTGGATATGCACATTCCGCACTCCAGGATTTATTACCCGGCTGGTATCTTCCTGCAAACAGATCAGCCTAAACCACGTTTCTGACAACCAAGTCGTATCTATTCGATCACAAATACTCAGTTGCTGACCGGAGATAGAGAGCGGAAATTCCCCCTCTTCCTCCCAGATCGTATCGGCATTTACCTGTACCAGGGAATCCCTGATAGACGCCCAATAATTTTTATCAAAGCGACTTACGTTCTGAGTCATTGTCTGTGAACCGACAGTATAACTTATAGGGATATTATAATGCGTGAGGATCCCTGCCTCAACCCAGGATGGCTTGGGAAGGGTCGAATGGGTCTGCCCTACGGATGCCAATGGATAGGCAATTATACCTACACAAAATGTGAGTGCAACCAATAACTGATAGGCAGAAAACAGGAGAGTAGTCAAATGTCAAGGGATCGTAGAGTCCAGTCACAATACTAATCATCTTTCAAACACAATCAACCCTGAGCAGCTCTTTTTTCCGGTCAGCGCTTACCACTTCAGGCTCAAACCCATCCATCCGGATAAAAAATCACTAGATCGCATAGCAAAATAAACTTGATTCCATGCAGTGGTAACCTCTACTGATAGCCAGGTATTCTTAGCTGTCAAACCCAGGCCAAAGGCTTCTCTTCGCGTAGTCTCTCCCTGCCTAAGAAACTGATACTGAGGGCAGAAGGTCCAATGCTTACTCAGTGCATACTCATGCTTAAGCGTATGACTGCTTAGGGGTAATCCCAGTGCAGGAATCTCCACATAGGGCTGCGTACTGTTTACCTGCTGAAAAGCATAACTGCTCTGGTGTTGTGTATGCCATTTGCATACACCTCCGGCAGTATAAGACCGGGTTTGCTGCAATCGTTGTTCTATTTCGGTGCCCATATTGTGCCACATGATACCAGCATATACCTGTCCCTGAACATCACGGATACGAATAGTATGGGCAAGTTGTCCATTGATCACATGATAAAGTTGAGGCGCCACTCCTTCAAAATCTACCAGGCTTTGTATGCTGGATACGGACAAGACCGGAAAACCCGGCAACGTAATGGAAATGCCTTGGTTAACCCCATAGCTTCTATACGCATGGGTTTGATTGGGCGTGCTCTGTTCATACAACACACCGGCCTGATAAGACAGCCAGCGAAAGGTTTTTTGTGCTGACACGCCATATTGCTCCAGCCCCCGGCGCAGAAAAGGATTGCCCATAGAATAGTATGCCGCCCCCACACGCCGGACAGTTGCCTGTACAGACCAGGTGGGTCTGCTTTGCCAGGTAAGAGATAACGCACCTCCCCAGTCCTGCAAAAGACTATCCCGCCCGGTAAGAAGGGTTCGTTCCTGCCAGCCGGCAATATCCGCCCAGCGCAAGGCATATATCCTGCTATCCACCGCCAGGCTAGCAAGATTAACCTCACCGGCAACCTTAAGCGGCAGGACGCCCAGCTTTTTTTCAAAATCCGCGCCACAGACCAGGTTCTGCCCAGGGCCGGCTAATAAGGTATCTGCCGGCGAAATATTGCCGGTTACCTTTTGATCGGAAAAGTAAATACTATGCACATGTAAATGATCTGCACGCTGGCTACCCAAACCGGTAGAGAGCCCGTAAGCGCTCCGGCCCCCGGTATAATTATCCAAAGTACGTTCCCGCAAAATATCCAGCTGTGCAGGTGCTGCCAGGCGAGCCTGGAATGCACACACACCCAGGTAAAACCGCCCGGGGCTCAGCTCGGCATTCAACCCCAGAACAGGTATGCCAGACAAACTCATCTCTGAGAAAAAAGGGGTGGCAGTGCCTAACTGCAGGCAGTCTACATCCAGCAAAAACTTCTCCCACTTGCTCACCAAGCCTACCTTGTAAAGCTTCTTATACAGATCCGGGTCATTGCTGTGCTTAATCTCCTTGAGCACTTCATTTAATTCAGCCCGTTCCACCCCGTCCAACGCGTGTAACGGTTTGTCCAAAACAGAATCCATTGCAGACACTTCATAACGGCTGACCCCGCCTTCTATCTTCTCCAGGTGCCCGCTCATCTCATCCAATAGTGCCCCCTCCTTCTTCTCCATCTGTGCCAGACTGTCCTGCAAAACCATTCCTGCCGTATACTGGTCTGTACTTCTGGTATTGCGCTTTAAGTCGGCATATCGCATACTCAACTGCTTCTTTTCCTGCTGAAGGACCGAGAGGCTATCTCGTAACTCCTGCATATAATCGTAGGAATTTGCAGGCATTTTGTATTTCAGCCGCCGCCAATAGCTATCATCCCCAAGCTTGCGTCGGGCCATATTCTGGCGCGCACGTGTACGGACAACCTCCGGAGACAGCCCCACCTCATGATTTAGTTGATAACGGGTACTATCAACCCGCTGCCCCAATACCCTCATTAAATCATTTGCCGTAAACCTGATGCCCATAAGTGGCGGCATCTGCAGGTGAGGAATATGTTCGGTAGAAAAAGTACCGGATAAGTGAAGAGGGATACCTCTATAGGTGAATGTAGTATGCAATATGGCCCTTACATAACTGGGCGCATACCAGCCGGCAGTATCCCCGGGAAAATAATTCCCCTGGAGCATAAACTGCCCGTGAGAGGTTAACGCCGGTGCTGACTGCGCCAGACCTGTAGTGAAAGCGCAACTGATACTTATGGCTATGCGGAGTAAGGCTAGTATTTGTTGAAGTTGCATATCCAAATAACATACTTTTTCAAGTATTATAAAGCACAAGTGGTATCTTTCTATTCTGGAAAGCTAAGCAATAGGCACACATCCCGTTCACGAAACTCTTCCGAACCTATACAGCTTCTATACATGCCTCATCTCGCGGCAAGCATATTTTGCAATACCTTGCAGTCCTGTTACGCCTAAACATATTCCCCATTCATGCGCAGCTACCTGTTATTAGGATTACTCCTGCTCCCCTGCCTGCTGCCGGCACAATCTGCAGATAGCCTGAACCAGGCTTCACTGGCGCTTATTCAGGCAGAGAAATATACCGAGGCACTCCCCCTGGTGCAGCAGGCAGCAGCGCTGGGGCAGCCCCAGGCCCAGTTTCACCTGGGCATTATGTATGCCAACGGCATTGCCATGGAACGCAATGATTCCCTGGCAGCACACTGGTGGCTGCTGGCTGCCCGGCAAGCATGGCGAGATGCCCAGTTCATGACTGCACAGGTATGTTTCTCGCACAATAAGCCGCAGGAAGGGCTCTCATGGTTGCAGGCAGCCGCCAATAACGGCGACTTTGAAGCCATGTATCTCCATGCCATGTTGCAACTGGAGGGCAAAGCCATGCCGGCAGACACTCTCAGCGGACTACCGGCTGCCAGAGCGCTCGCCTTCAGGGCACAACCCCGCACACATGATGATTCCGCCTACGTAGCCCTTATCCGCTGCCAGCTAGCCAATGCCTATTATAAGGATATCTGGCAGACTGACCTCTCAGACATAGACGTCTATGCGTGGCTGCTCATCTGTAATGAATGTAAACGGCTCCTGCCCTTTCCCCGTCAGAATGAAATTATCTACCAAATTGAACAACTGGGTTACAACCTGGACTCGGGAGAAAAGCAAGCTGCTGCAGATATGGCCGGCAAATGGATGGGGGCCGCCCTGCGGAATGTGAGCAAAACCGGCAACATGGAATAATCCGCACCACAGCCAAACCCTTTCATATCATTGTACGTACATTGATACTGCAATGAATCGTCGAGAATTCTTCTTAAGTATTGCCGGTATGAGCCTTACCCTACCTGTTTGGGCACGCCTGTTACGCGAACAAGCAAGCCCCCGCATGCCCGCCCTGTTCCTGGGACATGGGAACCCTATGAATGCCATACAGGACAATCCTTTCACCCGCCGCCTGCAGGAAGTGGGCAGGGAGCTCCCCCGCCCGCAAGCAGCACTGGTAGTAAGCGCCCACTGGGAGACCCGGGGCACCTGGGTGCAGGCCAGCGCACAGCCCAGGACCATACATGACTTCGGGGGATTTCCGCCAGCCCTGTTTGCCGTGCAATACCCGGCCCCCGGGTCTCCCGAATGGGCCCAAAAAACGATAGATGTGGGGCAAGCACACCAAGTGCTTGTCCATCCTACCGAAGAATGGGGCCTGGACCACGGCACCTGGAGTGTACTGCGGTTTTTGTACCCCGATGCCGATGTACCCCTGTTTCAACTGAGCCTGGATATTGCCCGCAGTCCGCAGCAGCACCATGAGCTGGCCCGGCTGCTCCGCACACTGCGCGAACAGGGAGTCATGATCATAGGCAGCGGCAACCTGGTGCATAATCTGCGGGAAGTAGACTGGCACCACCAGTACGGCGGCCCGGTATTTGACTGGGCACAGGATTTTGACCAGCGCCTGGTACAACTGATAGCACAGCAAAATATCGCACAGCTGGCCACCACCACCCCGGATGCTCTCTTCCGCCGGGCGCAACCCACACTGGAGCATTACCTGCCCCTGCTGTATGTACTGGGCGCCAGCTATCCCGATGAGCAGCCGCAGTACTTTTACGAGGACTTCCAGCACGGGAGCATCAGCATGCGCAGCTTCCTGATGGCAAAAGCCTAGTCGGCACAAAATGTCTATGCTTTTGCCCACATTCTGGGTATTTTTGTGCTATGCACCGTGCACCCGAACTGGACCCCCATTCTTCCGCAGAAGACGAAGATCTGGTCCTGCGCCCGCAACGGTTCGATGACTTCTCGGGCCAGGATAAGATCATCGAAAACCTCAAGGTGTTCGTCACCAGTGCCAACCTGCGCAAGGAAGCGCTGGATCACGTGCTGTTCCACGGGCCGCCCGGCCTGGGAAAGACCACCCTCAGCTATATCATCGCACGGGAACTGGGTTCTCAGGTGCGGACCACCAGCGGCCCTGTGCTGGACAAGCCCGGGGACCTGGCGGGGTTGCTCACCTCGCTGGAACCACGGGATGTATTATTTATTGACGAGATCCATCGCCTGAGCCCTGTCGTAGAAGAGTATCTCTACTCCGCTATGGAGGATTTCAAGATAGATGTATTGATAGAAAGCGGCCCTAATGCCCGCAGTGTAGAGATCAATCTCAATCCCTTTACCCTGGTGGGCGCCACTACCCGCGCCGGCCTGCTCACCTCTCCTCTGCTGGCCCGCTTTGGTATCAACTGCCGGCTGGAACACTATGACGAGGCACTGCTCACGCGCATTATTACCCGCTCTGCAGCCGTATTGAATGCACCTATCGATCCTGAGGGGGCCCGGGAGATCGCACGCCGCAGCAGAGGTACGCCGCGCATTGCCAACCGCCTGGTACGCCGCGCCCGGGACTTCGCCCTGGTAAAGGGCAATGGCGCCATCACGCATCCGATTGCCCGCATGGCCCTGGAAGCGCTGGCCGTGGATGAGGCCGGGCTGGATGAAATGGACCTCCGGATACTGCATACTATTATTCACAAGTTCCAGGGAGGACCCGTGGGCCTCAGCACCATAGCCACAGCCGCCGGAGAGGAAGCAGAAACCATAGAGGAAGTCTATGAGCCTTACCTGATCATGAAAGGATTCCTGCAACGCACCCCGCGCGGGCGCGTGGCCACTCCCCATGCCTATGCGCACCTGGGCATTCTCCAAAGCCCTGCAAACAAAGGGTTATTTGAGTCTTAGCACTTGTACTAGCGTTTTCTGGCAACAACATGGAAGCTATAGTAATGATCGTGGCCTGGGTTATGCTCTACCATATCGTAACCCAGTTGGTCCAGCAACGGCAGCAGAACCTCAATGGTAGGCTGCCACACGTGGCCCTTGCCCACCCAGGGAGAACCCGGATTCCAGAGTTTCATAGCCTCATGGGGCAGATACAGAAATAATATACCGCCGGGTTTCAGTTTCCGGGTCCAAAGCGCCAGGGCTTCCTGCCAGCGTTCCAGATGTTCCAGACAATGGCTGCTATGCACATAGTCCAGGCTGTCATCGGCAAAGTTATCCAGCAAATAAGCATTCTGATGCGGTTCATTGCGCACCGGGATAGCGCCCGGGTAAGGCCACTGGTCTGCGCCCACATCAATGCCCTTGCCCGCACAATATCTGCCTGCCGTTTCCCGGATATGCTCTGCCGCATTACCCCCCCATAAATAACCCGGGAAAAACTCATTCCTGTATTTATAGAATACCTTCCCCTCTCGGGTAACTTTTTTCACCTCAAACACTCTGCGCATACGCAGCTTGAGATAGTACCAGCTATGGGCAGGCCTGAGCAAGAGGTTGATGGGATTCATGCCGCCAAATTCTAAATAAATCCGCAATTTAGCATGATGTTTTGGCCACATCTCCGAGGTTGGGGGCTCACCGTGCTTCATGAGTTCACCTGGCGTGCGAAAGCCTGGATAGACCTTTGGAGATGGCTGGAAGCCCGGTGGCAGCTGCGGCCTTCTCAATCGGCAGCCACTCCTTCCCTGCTGATCATCAAGGTGGACGAAATAGGTGACTATATCCTGTTCAGAGATGCACTGGCAGCAGTAACGGCTCATTACCATGCACAAGGTTACCAGATAGAGGTACTGCTCAATGCAGCTGTGGCACCTTTTGCAGAGGCCGATACCTACCCCGCCCACAAATTATACCTGCAAAAAAGCCAGTGGAAACAGCGGGCTTACCGCTACTCATGGCTGAAAAAGCTGCGAAACGCCGGATATACACAAGTATTCAATGCGCATTATTCGCGCAACGCAGGACTGGATGATCTGCTGGCAATGGCCACCGGAGCGCCCGCTATCGCGTGGACCGGCAATGACAGCAACAGCCCTTTTTGGGTACAAACCTTTACCAATGCTTATTATAAGGCATTACTGTCCGGCCGGCAAGCGGTTTGCTTTGAATACACACGCAACCAGGAATGGGCTGCCCTGCTGGCGCCGGCCTGCATACCCAGCCCTTTACCGCCCCCGGCTCAGGCAGCCGTCACCGCTTCTCCCGGCACATACGGACTTCTCTTCCCCGGCGCCGGAAGGTATTACAGGCGCTGGCCAGCCCGCTACTTCATCCAATTACTGGATAAGCTGCGCAATACGCATCCGGAGCTGCCCGTGCTCATTGCCGGAGGCCCGGCGGATGAAGCCATCTGCGCAGAGATCGCCGGAGGCACCCGCCATCCACAAGTCCGCAACCTCTGCGGGCAGACTGATCTGCGCCAGCTTTCCGGGTTAATCGCCCGGGCTCGTTTCCTGGTCACCAATGAAACAGGGGCATTTCACCTGGCAGCCGCCCACGGCACACCTGCCGTCGTGCTCTCCAACGGGAACCACTACGGACGATTTGCGCCTTATCCCGATCATTTTCCGCAAGCGGCTCATATGCGGTATTGTTTCCCCACCGAACTTTACCCCGACCTGGCCACCCCGGAAGGGCAGGTAGTGCTGGCGCATCGGTTTCGCCGGCGCAGCCGTTTGCCTATGGAGGAAATCCCTGTGGAAGCTGTGGAAAACGCCTTGTACTCCCTGCCAGTATGAATAACCATTCGTTAATGCCAAGATCCAGGCAACCAACTGCGGCGTAAACCGGTTACGGCATATAGCCCCGTAGCCGCCCTTCAGTATCAGCGTATGTCCATACCACCCATCCTGCTCATCACCTTTAACCGGCCCGATACGGTGGCCAAGGTTATTCAGGCTTTGCGCCGGTGGCGCCCTCCGGTGATCTACTTTGCCAGCGACGGTCCGCGAGCCCACAAGGCAGGAGAGGCAGAAGCAGTAACCGTCACCCGGGCGCTTACCAGCACCATTGACTGGCCATGCCGGTTACATACCCGCTTTTCAACCCATAACCTGGGGTGCAAGCAGGGTGTGAGCAGCGCCATATCCTGGTTTTTTGCCCATGAACCGGCCGGTATCATCCTGGAAGACGACATTGTGCCGGGGGAAGACTTTTTTACTTACTGCACTGCCCTCCTGGACAAATATGCAGAAGACCCGCGCGTATACCATATCTCCAGCATCAACTACCGGACAAAACACCAGCACCTCAACGCCAGTTACTATGCCAGTCATATCCCTCACGTGTGGGGCTGGGCGGGCTGGCGGGACAAATGGGCCCGCTATCAAGACGCCGAGCAACACCTGCAGCCCGAGGAAGTAAGCGCCGTGCTTCAACGCACCTTTCCGCGCCCGGAAATGGTTCAGTATTTTGCCCAACGGCTGGAAGCCATCCGGCAGGGGGCATCCGATTCCTGGAGCTTAATCTGGGCGTATACCCTCTGGCGGGAAAACGGGCTGAGTCTTACACCCAAGGTGAACCTAAGTACCAATATAGGCATGGGTATTCGCACATCCGGCGCCAATTTCAGAGGTGTGAGCCACCGGGGCACTTTCGGGTTTTACCCCACCAGGACATTGAACCCTCTGGTACATCCGGCCACACTACAAGCAGATAACGAGAAGGATTTATGGGTTTTTTCCCGGGTGATCCGCTGGAATTTCCGGCGCAAACTGAAGAACAAGCTCTGGAGCTATTGGGAACGGATATCGCCACCCAAAATCCACGCTTAACCAGTAGTCAATACTTGCCATATTTTCATTGGGCAAAGTGCGCAAGAGGCCGTAATATTGCAGGATGAAGAGTAGCTACACCTTGGCAGAGATGCAGCAAGTGTGCGCACAAGTGCGCAGGGATATTGTCCGTATGGTATATGAAGCGCAGAGCGGCCATCCCGGTGGTTCGCTGGGATGCGTAGAGTACTTTATAGCGCTTTATTATGACCTGCTGCAGCATGATCCGGACCAGTTTACCATGGAAGGAAAAGGGCAGGATCTCTTTTTTCTTTCCAACGGGCACATTTCCCCGGTATGGTACTCCGTGCTGGCGCGGCGCGGTTATTTCCCGGTAGAAGAGCTGGCTACCTTCCGCCGCCTGAATACCCGCCTGCAAGGGCATCCGACTACCCATGATGGCCTACCGGGCATACGGGTAGCCACCGGCTCCCTGGGGCAAGGCTTCTCCGTGGCAATTGGTGCGGCCCTAGGCAAGAAGCTCAACCACGACCGCCAGCTTGTCTACGTCCTGCTGGGCGATGGCGAATGCCAGGAAGGGCAAATATGGGAAGCCGCCATGTTTGCCGCACATAAGCAGGTAGATAACCTGGTTGCAACAGTGGACCTCAACTACAAACAGATAGACGGCGATACCCGGGACGTATTGAACACCCACAGCCTGGCTGACAAATTCCGCGCCTTTGGATGGGACGTCATCGAACAACTCCACGGCAATGACCTGCAGGAAGTCATGGAAACCCTGCGCGCTGCCAGGTCCCGTACAGGCAACGGCAAGCCTATTATCATTATGCTGCACACTGCTATGGGCAAGGGTGTGGACTTCATGGAAGGCACGCATGACTGGCATGGCAAAGCCCCCAATGCAGAGCAATTTGCCCGCGCAATGGAACAACTCCCACAAACCCTGGCAGACTATTAATCTCTTGCACACATGACTCATACGCCTATTATTTCTACCGGCGAGAAAGACACTCGCAGCGGCTTTGGCGCTGGCCTCCTGGAACTGGGGCAGCAATATGCCGATGTAGTAGCCCTTTGTGCGGACCTGACCGGCTCCCTGAAGATGGATGCCTTTGAAAAGGCTTTCCCGGACAGGTTCTTCCAGTGCGGCATCAGCGAAGCCAACATGATAGGCGTAGCCGCCGGACTAGCCATTACAGGCAAGGTAGCTTTCGCCGGCACCTTCGCCAATTTTGCCACGGGGCGTGTATACGACCAGATCCGCCAGTCCGTAGCTTACTCGCACAAGAATGTGAAGATCTGCGCCTCGCATGCCGGGCTCACGCTGGGCGAAGATGGCGCCACCCACCAGATACTGGAGGATGTGGGGCTTATGCGCATGCTCCCCGGCATGACGGTGGTGGTACCTTGCGACTATAACCAAACCCGCCTGGCAACCAAAGCCATCTATGATATAGACGGGCCTGCTTACCTGCGCTTCGGCCGGCCCAAGTGGCCCATCTTCACACCGGCGGAGGACCCCGGTTTTATCGTGGGGAAAGCGCAGATCCTGCAACCCGGCACCGATATCACCTTCGTTGCCAACGGCCATATGGTATGGCAGTGTGTGCTGGCCGCCCAACAACTGGCGCAGGAAGGTATCTCCGTGGAACTAATCAACCTGCATACGGTAAAACCTGTAGATGCGGATGCGATCCTGACCTCTGCGGCCAAGACCCGTGCAGTGCTCACTGCCGATGAGCACCAGATCCATGGCGGGCTGGCAGACCTCGTGGGACAGTTGCTCAGCCGACACCTCCCCACCCCACTGGAAGCGGTGGCCGTGCAGGACAGCTTTGGCGAAAGCGGCACACCGGATGAACTGCTCGCCAAATACGGCCTGGCACCTGCCAATATCGTGGCGGCGGCCCGTAAACTCCTGGCCCGCAAAGGATGAGCATTGCCTTCATAGGACTGGGCAGTAACCTGGGAGACCGTGAGGCATACCTGCACCTGGCTATAGACCAGCTGAATGCGCATCCTGAGATAGAGGTGGTGGCGGTATCCAGTTTATACGAAACACCGCCCTGGGGCAATACAGAACAAGGGTATTTCCTGAATGCCGTAGCCCAGTTACAAACCCGGATATCGCCGGAATTGCTGCTGGTGACCTTGATGCAACTGGAACAGGCCGCTGGGCGCGACCGCACAGCACGCTGGGGGCCCCGCACACTGGATCTGGATCTGCTTTGTTACGATGACCGCCAGCTGCAATTACCGAATCTCCACCTGCCGCACCCGCATTGGAGTGAGCGTTTATTTGTCCTGATCCCCTGGATGGAGATCTCTCCCAACTGGGTGCCTGCCGGGCAAAACGAGGCTGTGGCTGTGCATGCCCGCAAACAACTGGCTATACAAGATTCCGGCCATTGGCCCGTTATGATGTCGTACCAGATTACCTGACTTGTGTTGACAACTGAATCCCGTTCCGTACTCTGCTCAGCCTGCGGGCTGCTGATGTTGCTGGCCCTGGCTTGTTCCGGCGACCCGCAAACCACGCAGACAGAAGCCCCGGCCCGCAAGCCCACTGCACGGGAAGATACGCTGCGGATCCTGAACAAACGCATCAAGGAAAATCCCAACGACCCCAATCTCTACTACCGCAGGTCTCAGCTCATCTGGGAAGAAGGGGATACGGTGCTGGCCATGGCCGATATAGACCGCGCCCTGGATATAGAACCGGATAATGCAGATTATTTGTACCTGCGCGGCACCTTCCACTATATGCGCGGACGAGACAAAGCTGCCGAAAAAGACCTGGATGAAGCGGTGCGCATGCGCTCGACCAACCCCAATGCCTATTACCTGATGGGAAATATTGCTTTCCTGCGCAAAGAGTATGACAAGGCGCTTCACTGGATGGACCGAGCCATTAAAATAGACGGAAAGGTGCCCATCTTTTATGTGGGAAAAGCCCTGGTATACAGGGCGCAGGGACAAACCGGACGGGCGATCACCCACGCCAATTATGCCCTGGAGCATGACAAGAATTTCCTGAAAGCTTCTGCATTGCTGGCCGACATTTACCTGAATGAACAGTATGACCTGAAACAAGCCCGCAAATACACGTATTTTATGCTGGAGGCAGATTCGCTGCACCCGCTGGGCAGAGCGCAAATGGGTCTCATCCTGTATAAAGAATCCCAGGCGGCAGCAGATGAAACTACTCGGAAGAGCCTTTTACAAAAGGCTGTAGAACAGTACAGCATGGCTATACGCAAGGATACCAGATACGCCGATGCCTTTTACCAGCGCGGTTATATGCAACAAGAGCTGGGCAGGCTGGATGCGGCCGAGGCGGACTACAAACAAGTATTGGCGCTCAATCCGGGGGACTTCCGCGCGGCGTTTATGCTGGGCAGTATTTATGAGAAGTATGAAGACTGGGCACAATCCCGCCAGTACTACCAGCAAGCACTGGATGCCAAGCCAGATTATGCAGATGCCAGGCAGGCACTGAATGA
>JAHBTG010000022.1 GCA_019638695.1 Bacteroidota bacterium
TACGGGCGGCCGAGAGGGTTTGCAGATCACCTCCCCGGCAGAAGGCGCCGAATACCTGATGGAGCGGTCCAAACCCCGAAAACTGGCGCTGGAGGTGCAGGGTCCGGCAGATGCCCAGAAGTTCTACTGGTTTGTCAATGGCCGTTATTTGGGGAGCGTGCCGCCGGGTAAGCCGTTGTTCTGGGCACCTGCTGCGGGAGCGGTGACGCTGGAAGTGCAGGACGACAGGGGGCGCAAGGCACAGGTGCGTTGTGAGGTAAAGTGGTTCTGATCTCTCTCTATCTTGTGAAGAGCCCACAGGGCAGAGTTCCTTCACTGCGCTTTGGATGACACGAAGGGGGGATGCCAGAGATACCGGAATAAATTCGGCATGACGGGGGTGTTTAGTGGCCCTGCAGGTGAGCCCCTTCCCCGTGGGGGAGATTGCCCGTAAGCTTTAAAATAGAAAGCGGGGCGGCAAAATCTGCGCCCCGCTGGGAGTACACCCGTAGGGATTCGAACCCCAAACCTTCTGATCCGTAGTCAGATGCTCTATCCAGTTGAGCTACGGGTGCGAATAGGGCTGCAAATATAGCGAGCTTGCCCGGATTCACAAGCATTGCCCTTAAAAAATCGGGTCAATCCGGTACAAATTCCAGCGCCCCCAGGTCGGGCTGTGCATCGCGTGGGGTATCGCGAAGGTCCTGTGGCGGGGAGAGCGTGGCATTGGCCTTGCCAATGGCCGGACTGATGCTTTGCAGGCGGTAGTCCCGGTTAAAGATGTCCCGGAAGAACGGGTCCTGGTTAAAGAAATTGGTGGTGTTCCCGGTGTCAAATACCTGAGCTTTGAGCAAGGTATGGAAGAAGCCGAGCACAGGGCTTGCGCCTCCGTAGTTGCGGAAGTCTGTGGCAAATTCATTCTCCTGGCTGCCCCAGATGATGCAGTTCTGGAATACGGCTTCTGTGGGATAGTCAAATGCCTGGTTGGCCCCGTTCTCATTCTGGAAGGCCAGGTAATTGGATATGGCCACTGCGGGTTGGTTGCCGGAGTTACTCACCTGATTGAAGTCTGCAAAGGTGCAGTTGGTAAACTGGTAGCTGCCCCCAAAGTACAGTCCTACCACGCTCTGCCCTGCATTGTAGGCCAATACATTGCTAGCCAGAATATTAGGTGCGCCGCCGGGCACGGCAGGGGCTGCTCCCAGGCCCAGGATGGCAAAGTTGCTGAAGTTGCGCAGTTCCACGCGGTCCAGCGTGAGCTTGGGCTCGGGGGGTGCCAGCGATATGCTGTCTACCTGCACACCTATGCTGGCATTGCGAATGAGTGCGTGCCGTATGACCGATCCCTGGCTGAACTGGGTGAAGTGGAGGCCTCCCCATTGGCCGGCTTCTTCCTGCCAGGGCATGCCAAAAGTGCTGCCCAGGCGGAAACTGCTGAATAATACGGGGTTGGCAGCGGTGCCTTCTACCAGCAGGCGCCCGAGCACCTGCACCTGGCTTTCAAAGTCGAAACGGTTATTTTGTCGTGCCGTGAAATACAGGCGGGCTCCTGCCGGTATGGTAAGTGTGCAGCCTTCGTCCACCCGCAAAATGCCGTCTACCACCACCGGTTTATCGGTGGGCAGCAGGGTGTTGCAATCCATTATACTGTCTCTGATGAGGTATGCATGGAGTATGTGTGCATGGAGCACCACCTCATCCACGCGTCCTTCGGTCTCCACCCGCAGTACGTCCGTTACATCTGTGTTCTGGTTCACCGTTTTGCGGATGGAAAAAAACAGGTACAGGCTGTCTCCGCTGGCCAGTTCCAGGTCCTGGTGCGCCTGTGCCTGCACGCCGTCCGCAATCAGCCGGAAGTCGGAGCCTTCTCCCCCGCCTATGCTTAAGGAGCGTATGCGCAGGGCATGTCCGCTGCGGTTGTAGAGGTATAGCCTGCGGCTGGGGCTGAGCTGCCCGGTAAACAGGGTATCGAACCTGACGCTGTCTGCAGAGAACCCGATGTTTCCGGATTCTTTGAAGGTGAGCGGCTTCTGGCATCCGCCGGCCGCGAGCAGCAGCAGAAACAACCCTCCCCAGACAAGGGGATATTTCTGAAGAAAAAGGGGGCGCTGCCGCATCTGGCAAATATAACGCCCGGCATGGCCGCTACTGTATCCCCGGGACATAAAAAGAAAAAAGGAGCTATTTATGCAATAGCTCCTTTTGAGGGTAGGTTCAGATGTTGAAACAACAGACTTTGTCCGAAAGACTAGGCAGCGCTGTTTTTAGCTTCTTGTACCTCTTTGCGAATTTCCTGCATACGATTGCGCAGATCCATGAGACCTTTGCGTACACGGGTGCCGGCGGCTTTGTTGCCTTTGTCGAAGAACTTTTGGAAGTCGCTCTCCATTTCCAGCAGGGAATCTTTCAGTTCGTTGAAGGGATTTTTCATAATGATGAAACTAGTTGCGGTGTTACAATGCTGCAATTAAATGTGAAAAATGTATCTGTGGCAAGTATTTGCCAAATTTTTGTTAACCAAGTTGAGGTACTTTATCCACATAGGCACCTGTCTGGAGGTTGTGCCGGATGGCGCTGAATGCTTCCAGCGTGCGGTTGACGTCATCCAGGGTGTGGCTGGCGGTGGGAATGATGCGCAGGATGATCACTCCTTTTTCCACTACCGGGTAAGTAACGGCAGAAGCAAATATGTCGTGATTTTCGCGCAGATCCTGCACAATGTGCATGGCTTCGGTATCTGTGCCCTGCATGTATACGGGGGTTACGGGGGTATTGAGCTCGCCCAGGTGGAAGCCGCGTTCGCGGAGGCCGTTCTGGATGGCGTGCGTGATGCTCCACAGCTTCTCCCGCAGTTCCGGCATGCTGCGCAGCATATCCAGGCGCTTGAGTGCTCCGTGTGCCAGCGGCAGCGGCATGCTCTTGGCGTAGATCTGGCTGCGCAGGTTATAGCGCAGGTAGCTGATCACTTTTTTCTCGCCGGCCAGGAAGCCGCCGATCATGGCCATACTTTTGGCAAAGGTGTCAAACAGTACGTCTATCTGGTCCTGTACGCCGTAATGTTCCCCGGTGCCTTGTCCTTTTTTACCCATGACGCCGAATCCGTGGGCGTCGTCTACGAACAGGCGGAAGCGGTATTTGCTTTTGAGCGCGGCAATCTGGTCCAGGCGGCCGGTGTCGCCCTTCATGCCAAATACCCCTTCTGTGATGACCAGGATACCCCCGCCGGTTTCTTCCACGATCCGTTGGGCCTTTTCCAGGCGGTCTTCCAGTTGCTGGATGTTGTTGTGGGCAAATACAAAGCGTTTGGCCAGGCTCAGCATCATGCCGTCTATGATACAGGCGTGGCATAGCTGGTCATAGATAATGACATCCTTGCGGTCTGTGAGCGCCTGTATGGCAGACATGCAGCCCATGTACCCAAAGTTGAGGAGATAAGCGTCTTCCTTACCCACAAACGCTGCCAGCTCGCGGTCCAGCTGCTCGTGCAGGTTGGTATTACCGGTGAGCATGCGGGCGCCCATGGGGGCTGCAAAACCATACTTGGCCGCACCTTCCGCATCTGCTTTGCGGATCTCCGGGTGATTGGCCAGCCCCAGGTAGTCGTTCAGGCTCCAGTTGAGCAGCTGTTTGCCCCGGTAACTCATATGAGGGCCTATCTCGCCTTCCAGTTTGGGGAAGGTAAGATAGCCGTGACCCACAGCAGCATACTGACCCAGGTCGGTCTGCATCCGTCGATCTATCTTGTCAAAAATATCCATTGTTAATGTTGACTTAAAGGTGAGCAAATATACGCCAAAAGCGAACAGGCTATTGCCCGGCCGTTTTTTTCGGACAAATTATTCTGAGGGAGGGTTATCATAAAGCGCGGGGGAAAGCGTTTACTTTGCAGCATGTGGTGTCGCCTACTTTTGGCTGCAGGCCTGGCCTGGCCGGTAAATCTCCTTGCCCAAATTGGCGGGGCACAGGTGTTTGATTACCTGCGGCTGCCTGTGAGCCCACGGCAGGCCGCCCTGGGGGGCACTGCCGTGGCGTTGCCATCCACAGATGCCGCCCTGGCCCAGCGCAATCCTGCACAGCTCTCCAAACATATGCACCAGCGGGTATATTTCAGCTGGGTAGACCACCTGGCCGGCATTAATTATGGCACAGCGGGCTATGCGCAGCATATCGAGGGATTTGGTACTGTGCATGCCGCTTATCAATTTGTCAACTACGGCACCTTTACAGAGGCGGATGAGTTTGGCAATCGCCTGGGCACCTTCAGGGCATCTGACAATGCGCTTACCCTGGGGGTAGGCCGCGAGGTGGCCGAGAACCTCCGTGTGGGCGCCAATCTTAAGGTACTGAACGCCAATATTTACCGGCAGAGCGCCTGGGGGCTGGCTGCAGACCTGGGGATCTATTATTATTATGAGAAATGGGACCTGCACATTGCAGCCGTGGCGCAAAACCTGGGGGTACAGCTCTCTGCCTATTCCGGCGCCGGGCAAAAGCACCCGCTGCCTTTTGACCTGCAGCTTGGCCTTGCCAAGAGACTGCCGCACACCCCGTTGCGTTTCAGCGTCACCGGCATACAACTGCACCGGGGCAAACTGGCCTACCTGGACCTTACCCGAGAACGGCAGGTGGACCTCCAGGGCAATGTGGTGGAAGAAAAGATCACCACGGTGGAACAGGTCTTCCGGCACACAGTGTTTGGGCTGGAGTTCTTGCTCAACAAGAACCTGCACCTGCGTGCGGGTTACAACCACCTCCGCCGCCGGGAACTGCGCAGCCCGGAGAATAACGGCATTAACCTGAACGGCTTTTCCATGGGGCTGGGTTTGCGTATCAACCGCTTTTACCTGGACTATGCCTATGCCAATTACCATGTGGTGGGCGGCACCCACCAGTTCCAGTTCAGCACCTTCCTGCCCACCTTCAAGAAAGGGTGGCAGTATGACCCCAATGATTACGAATACGATTACAACTAATGGCGCTGCTTAACCGCTGGTCAGGTTTTTTGCACATATCATCCCTGGCTAAAAACAGGGCAGGGGGTTACCGCTATCTTTGCTGCATGCGCATGTATCTATATGTATGGCTGGGAATATTGACAGGTTGGGGCCTGTTGTCTTCCTGCAGCAATGAGCTGGATGTAACTGCCGAGCCCAAGGATATTTATGTGGTCTATGGTGTGCTGGACCCTGACAAACCTGTGCAGGAGATCCGCATTCAGAAAGCTTTTCTTACTGAAGGCAATGCTATTGAATATGGCGCCACCCATGACAATAGCCTGAAGAATGCCACCGTGACGCTCACCTGCGACGGTTGCACACCGCTGACCCTCCAGGCGCTGGACACTGTGAAAAACGAGGGTGAGTTCTACCGCGAGCATACCCTGTATGTTACCCGTCCCGAAGACCGGCTGATACCCGGTAACCGCTACACCTTGCGGGTGAGCCTGCCGGGCAGCCCGGAGAGTGTCCTCACAGCCGTCACACATGTACCGGCCCGTCCCCGCATTTTTCAGCCCGATAGCCTGCAGCCCGGCCTGGAAGGAGACCGGGAGCAGCATGTTACTGCGTCCTTTAACGGACGCAACTTTACCATTCGTTTTTCCCCCAGGTCTCTGTTTTCTAACGGTACTATCGGTGTGGCCTATGAGCTGCGCATCTTTTTGGACTATGCCAGCAACGGGGTGTCTCAGCCCCAGTTGCGCTACGGCCCCGGCACCCCTTTCGGGCTGCGCAATGGCCAGGGTGAGATTGTGCTGGGCCAGGCTTTCCAGTCCTACCTGACAGATATCCTGCGGGCGCGCCATTTGCCTTCGGATGACCTCACATTCGATGATGACAGATTTACAAAAAGCTGCCGCATAGAGATTACAGCCCTGGACCAGGAGCTGTATAACTACATGCGTGTTAATTCCCCGGCGTTCGTAGACTTCAATACCATTAGTCCGGAGTATACCAATATCCAGGGCGGTTATGGCGTGCTGGGAGGCATTTGCCGGGCTTCCCGCTTCGTCAAATTGCCGGAGTGCACCAAGTACCTGGCCCGCCTGAACGATACGCCTATGCCTACTGCGGAGTGCCCTGCCCGCTAATCTGGGGAGCCTTTGCAAAGTGCCTGTCGTTAGCGGCTGCACTGTCATCCATCCAGGTGCTGTAAGAAGGCCAGATCCGTCAAATACCTGTCATTAGGGCAAGATTCCTGCCAGTTTTCTGCCATTTCTGCGTATTAGCCTGCCATTTCTGCCTGTGGCATTATACTTGTGCAGGAGGTGCAGAAACCTGAATCAATCACTTTTATCAAAACACATACAATGGGAAAGATTATAGGCATAGACCTGGGTACCACGAATAGCTGTGTAGCTGTTATGGAAGGGAATGAGCCCGTGGTTATTGTGAATGCAGAAGGCAAACGCACGACTCCCAGCGTTATTGCCTTTATGGAAGATGGCGAGCGCAAAGTGGGCGAACAAGCCAAGCGCCAGGCCATAGTGCTTCCGGAACATACCATTGCCTCTATTAAACGCTTCATGGGTAAAACCTGGGACGAAGCCAAGGATGAGGCCGGTAAAGTACCTTACAAGGTGGTAAAAGGGGAGAACAATACCTTGCGTGTGCAGATAGGCGACCGCTTCTACAGCCCGCAGGAGATCTCTGCCATGGTATTGCAGCGCATGAAAAAATCCGCCGAAGATTACCTGGGTACCGAAGTCAAAGAGGCGGTAATTACCGTGCCGGCCTATTTCAACGATGCCCAGCGCAAGGCAACCAAGGAAGCCGGTGAGATTGCCGGGCTGGAGGTGAAGCGTATTGTGAACGAACCCACTGCGGCTGCCCTGGCCTATGGCCTGGACAAGCAGAGCAAGAACGTCAAGGTGGCCGTATTTGACCTCGGTGGCGGTACCTTCGATATCTCCATCCTCGAGCTGGGAGACGGCGTGTTCGAGGTCTTGTCCACCAATGGCGATACCCACCTGGGGGGAGATGACTTTGACCAGGTGATCATTGACTGGCTGGCCACAGACTTTGAGAAACAGGAAGGCGTGGATCTGCGCAAAGACCCGCGCGCCCTCCAGCGCCTCAAGGAAGCTGCGGAGAACGCCAAGAAAGAGCTCTCCAGTTCCAACAGCGTAGACATCTCATTGCCCTACATCGTGCTGGACCCGGTGAGCCCCAAGAACCTGGACATGACCCTGAGCAAGGCCAAGTTTGAGCAACTGGCAGACAAGCTCTTTGCCCGCTGCATGGAGCCCTGCCGCAAGGCCCTGGCTGATGCCAAGCTCAGCGCCGGCGATATCAACGAGGTGATCCTCGTAGGGGGCTCTACCCGCATCCCCAAGGTGCAGGAGATGGTAGAGCAGTTCTTTGGCAAGAAGCCCAACCGCAGTGTTAACCCCGATGAGGTGGTTGCCTTGGGTGCTGCCGTGCAGGGCGGTGTGCTGAGCGGTGATGTGCAGGGCGTCCTCTTGCTGGACGTCACTCCGCTGAGCCTGGGTATTGAAACCATGGGCGGTGTCATGACCAAGCTCATCGAAGCCAATACCACCATCCCCACCAAGAAAGCACAGGTATTTTCCACTGCCAGTGATAACCAGGGCAGTGTGGAGATCCACGTGCTGCAGGGAGAGCGGGCCATGGCAGGCGATAACCGCACGCTGGGCCGCTTTCACCTGGATGGCATACCCCCGGCGCCCCGCGGTATTCCCCAGATCGAGGTGGCTTTTGATATAGATGCCAACGGTATCCTGAGCGTCACTGCCAAGGATATGAAGACCAACAAGAGCCAGAATATCCGCATAGAAGCCAGCAGCGGCCTCAGCCAGGAGGAGATCGATAGCATGCGCCGGGATGCCGAGAAGCATGCCGGTGAGGATTCCAAGCGCAAGGAGCAGATTGACAAGCTCAATGATGCCGACAGCCTCATCTTCACCACAGAGAAGCAGCTGAAAGAGCATGGAGATAAACTGAGCGAAGGCAACAAAGGAAAGCTGCAGGCTGCCCTGGCAGAGCTCAAGGATGCCCATACGCAAAAAGACATGCCGCGTGTGGATGCCGCTATGGCTGCACTCAACGAGGTATGGCAGGCTGCCGCTACCGAGATGTATGCACAGGGTGGAGAGCCCGGTGCGGCCGATCCCGGAAATCCCGGTGGCGGAACCGCCGGCGGTGGAGACCCTGAAGTGGCGGATGTGGAGTATGAAGAGGTGAAGGACAATAAGTAAGCATTCGTATACTTGGGATAATATTCAGGGAAAAGGCCGCTAAATGCGGCCTTTTTCGTTGATTTGGGTACATGAAACAAGGGCTGTCCTCACTCGTGCGCCAGGCGTGGTTTAGGCCTGTCATGCTTCTGCTGGGGGTTGTCCTGCTGGTTGCTTTCCAGGGCAAGAATATCCTGTGGTTTGGTCCTTATGGAGGCGGGCCCGTGTTTCTGCTGCTGTCCCTGGGGTTGGGCTGGGCGCTGTACCGTTGGTGGCCGCAGGAGGCGCCTGTTTCAACCCGTGCGGGCATACATCCCCTGTTGTGGGGAGTATTGGGGTTGGGATTGCTCGCCTGTGCGGTCAAGACCCATCTCATTGCACAGGCATTTCCGCTGGACCCTTATTCCGGGGATATCATCCCCACACTCAAGATCTATACCGGTCGTTTCTTGCAGGGCGACCGGGTATACAGCCCCATTGCCATTGGCAAGCATGTGTACGAGGCCGGTTACCCGCCGCTCATGTGGCTCCCTTTTGTCCCGGCTGAGTGGCTGGGGCTGGATTACCGGTTGATGGCCCTGCTGGTATTTGCCCTGGGGCTGGGGGTGGTACAATACCGGGTAATCTGGCGCAGCCAGTTGCCACTCAGGTTACAACTGACGCTCACGTTCGTTCCGTGGGTGCTCTATTATATTTTTCTGGAGGTAGCCACGGCGGATGTAGGCTATAGTATAGAACCTATGAGCTATGGGTTTCATCTCCTGTTCTTTGCCTTTTGCTGGCATCGCAAACCCGGCGTGAAGGCGGCTGTGGTCATCCTGCTCTTGCTCAGCCGTTATATGCTGGTACTGTGGGTGCCGCTGTATGCCCTTATCGTCGTGCGATACTGGGGCTGGCGTCACGCCGCACAGGTACTGGGCTGGGCACTGGCGCTGGGCTTACTTTTCCTGGCCCTCTTTATGTGGCATGACCCTGCCGTGCTGCTGCGCAGCCAGCAGTCCTATGTGCAGTCTGCACTGGATGAGTGGGCTCCCGACCGCATATGGGATGCTTCGGGCCTGCCCTATCATATAGGGCGCGGGCGCGGCCTGGCGGTATATGCTTATCGCTGGGGGGGGGGAGACCTGTTACAGCGGGTGGAACTGATGCGCATGTTACAACTTGGCCTGCTCCTGGCGGTGATAGTGAGCTTTGGTATCATGGCGCTACGTGTGCCCCGGCAACGGTTACATGCGTTACTGGTGGCCTCGGCAGTCGTGTATCTGGCGGTCTTCCTGGACTTTCTGCAAGTGCCTTACGGGTATTTGCATGGCAATCTTACCTGGTGGGGACTTGCGGCCTACTTGGTCGTATTAAGCCGGAAACGGCCTAATGCGTAGAGGTAGTACCCAGGTATTTTGTGTACTGCTGCATTAGAGTAAATCATTTATTGAGAAACTGGCACACTTATTGGTTACTGTTTATAAATAAGTGCATAATGTGCTATTTTGCAAATGTTGTTATCAATAAATTTTATCTAATATGAAAAAAATGTATTTTGTTTTATCCTTGCTATCGTTCTGTATCCCCTTTGCAACACGTGGACAGTACGTTGAAATTCCGGATGATAACTTCCGGGCCTGGCTGCAAACCAACCTTGAAGTATGTATGGGCACGGGTCCCGATGCCGGTAAATTGGACACTACCTGTACCACATTACTGGGGGCTACCCAGATAAGCATAACAGGCCAGGATATTGCAGACCTCTCCGGGATACGGTTCTTTAAGAACCTGCGGAATCTCTATTGCCAGAACAACCAACTGACTGCCCTCCCGGAGTTACCTGCGACACTTCGCCAGCTTACTTGCCAGCAGAACCAGCTCACCAGCATATCGGAACTTCCACCCCGGCTTCGGTTATTTCAATGCTATAATAACAGCATTACCAGCCTGCCTTCCCTGCCCGATTCTATCTTTGATTTGCGCATTAATAACAACTCGCTGACCAGCTTGGTCAATCTGCCCGACAGTCTTACCCACTTTGAGGCACAGAGCAACTCACTTTCCTCCCTTCCTGCCATCCCCGATCTGGTGGGGTATATAAACGTAGAAAATAACGCATTGACCAGCCTTTCTGCATTGCCTGCCACGCTCAATACTCTGCAATGTAGCGGAAATGAGCTGGCCAGCTTGCCCGCTTTGCCATCTAGTCTTACTTATTTGTCTGCTTCACTAAACCAGTTGGTTAGCCTGCCTGTTTTACCAGAAGGCCTGACACACTTGTTAGTGGGATATAATGATATAACCGACCTTCCGGCAACCCTGCCTTCGGGCCTGGAATTATTAGAGGTGACTGATAACCAACTGACCAACCTACCTGCTTTGCCCAGTAGTTTACATACATTGTTATGCGCGAGCAATTCAGGGCTGCTCTGTTTACCTCTGTTGCCCGATGCACTTATCCAGATAAATACCAGTAACACAGGAATTACCTGCTTGCCCAATGCTCCTGTTAGCATGAGTAATGTTACCGGCGTAAGTGTAGTATGTGATGGTGGCAACAATACAAATGGCTGCCTGGTGGCTCGTGGAATAGCCCGGTACCAAGTGGGAACATTAACCCTGTATCCCAACCCTGTATCGGAAAATTCATTTACTGTGAGTACAAACCTGGTTCCGGGTCAAAACTATACGCTGAGTATTTGCAATGCCCAGGGCCAGGTGGTGTACCAGGAGGCTTTCATTTCAACCACGGCAATGCATACCTGTGCCGGGTTGGCAAACCTGTCTGCGGGCTTGTATCATGTGCAGTTGGTAACCGGCCAGGAAGCCTGGGCCGGACGGCTGGTTAAGAACTGATTACCTGTACATTGCAAATCAAAAAAGCACCCTGCATGGGTGCTTTTTTGATTTGAGACAAATGGCAGGATGCACTAACTTTAGGGCTGGCAGCCATATCTTGGTACAACCCAAGCAGATATCATATAAACGCATCTGCAAGCAATCTTTGATACTGAATCATGAGTCTTTTCAATACCCCCGATGCAGCCAAAGCCCGTATGGATGTACTGTGTGAGGCACTGCACCACCATAACTACCTGTATTATGTGGCCGATGCCCCGGAGATCAGCGACCGCGAGTTTGATGCCCTGATGGCGGAACTGGAAGCGCTGGAGGTACAATACCCCCAGGCACGCCGGGCGGACAGTCCCACCCAGCGGGTAGGGGGGGGAGTGACCAAGACCTTTGCCCAGTTTACACACCTGCGGCCTATGAAGAGCTTGGCCAACAGCTATAGCCTGGAGGAGGTGGCGGAGTTTGACCGCCGGTTGCGGGAACTCCTGGGCGTAGAGCACCTGGACTACCTGTTACAACTCAAGGTAGACGGCGTGGCCATGAGCCTGCATTATGAACAGGGCCTGCTTGTAAGGGGGGTTACCCGGGGTAATGGCATACAAGGAGACGATATTACAACCAACGTTCGTACGATACGTGCCATACCGCTGCAACTGCGGGGCCAGGGATGGCCTGTCCGAATGGAGGTAAGGGGCGAGGTGTATATGACCCGGACGGACTTTGCCCGCCTTAACCAGGAAAGGGTTGCGGCGGGCGAAGCCTCCCTGATGAACCCCCGTAATACGACCAGCGGTACCCTGAAGATGCAGGATAGCCGCATTGTGGCAGAACGGCGCCTGCGTTTCGTGGCCTATTACCTGGAGGCGGAAGAGGCCCGTTTGCCCGATGCCGATGCTGACCGCATGGAACTGCTGCGCCAGTGGGGCTTTCCTGTGGCGCAGGATACCACACTGGTCACTGACCTGCCCGCCATTACCCGCTATATCGAAGACTGGCGTCCTAGGCGCCTGCAACTGGACTATGATACAGATGGCATTGTGGTGAAGGTGGATAGCAACCGCCAGCGGCAGGAAGCGGGCAGCACGGCCAAAAGCCCCCGCTGGGCTATTGCCTATAAATACGAGGCAGAAGAGGCAGAGACCACTTTGCGCGAGGTTACTTACCAGGTGGGGCGCACAGGCGCCATTACCCCGGTGGCCAACCTGGAGCCGGTCTTGCTGGCCGGCACTACCGTCAAGCGGGCGTCCCTCTATAATTTTGATGAGATCGCCCGCCTGGACCTCCATGCGGGTGACCGCGTGGTGGTAGCCAAGAGTGGTGAGATCATTCCCAAGGTATTGCGGGTGCAGGCGCACCTCCGTCCTGCAGGCGCCCTGCAGGTAGTGCCCCCCACGCATTGCCCGGAGTGTGGTGCCGAACTGGTGAACCCCGAAGAGGAGGTCAACAGCTATTGTCCCAATAGCAAAAGCTGCCCTCCGCAGGTATTGGGCCGCATGGAGCATTTTGCCAGCCGCAAGGCCATGAATATCGATGGCCTGGGGAGCGAGATCGTAGCCCAGTTGTGGCAGGCCGGACTGGTGCAGGACGCGGCAGATTTCTATGACCTGAGGGCCGAACGGCTCATGGAACTGGAGCGCTTTGCTGAAAAAAGCGCCCATAACCTGGAGAAAGCCATAGCAGACAGCACACAAGTGCCCTTTGCCCGTGTATTGTATGCGCTGGGTATCCGCCATGTAGGGGAGGTGGTTGCTGCCAAGCTAGCGGACCATTTCGGCAGCATGCAGGCGCTGATGGCCGCCACTGTGGAACAGATAGCCGCTGTGCCGGATGTGGGTGAGCGAATTGCCCAGAGCATTGCCGACTGGTACCGGGATCCCGGGAATCAACACCTCATTGCCCGCCTGGCTGCTGCCGGCCTGCAGTTCCGGGGACAACCCAAAGTGCAGCTGGGCACCGGTCTTGCCGGCCTGAAAGTGCTGGTATCAGGTACCTTTGAGGGCTGGGGCCGAGATGACCTGAAGGCGCTGATCGCTGCGCATGGAGGTATCAATGCCTCGGGGGTGACCAAACAACTGGACCTGCTGGTGGCCGGAGAAGCCATGGGACCAGCCAAACTGGCCAAGGCGCAGGAATTGAAGATCCCTATCATTACCCTCGGAGAACTCCTGCAGCGCGTGGGTAATTCATCATAATATCAAGCGGATTTCTGCTAACTTTGTATCACTTCCTTTACCTCGCAAAGTATACTGAATCCCGTACTATGGCTATAGAATTTGAAAAGCGCGTCACTAAAGATGAGTTGACAAACAAGTGTATCCTTCTGACCGATGACTCCGGCAAGGATTATACCGGGGATATTGTCAAAGGACAGACCATTGATTTTGAGAGTGGAGACAAGCTCTTTCATGCCGAGGTGCATGAGTTCTTCATCGGAAGCAGCTTTCGTAAAGGCCTGATGACCCCCGTGGCGGCAGACGGCACCAATAACTTCTTCTTTGAGAAAAGCCTGACGCAGGGTAAGCGCCTGCGCGTGAAGTTTGATGGAAGCAGGCTGAGCCTGGAGCCTTTCCTCGTCACTAAATAAACCGCTGCCGTATGTGGGACAAAACCGTGAGCGGCGCAGATGCCGCCGTGCAGGATATCTTTGACGGAGCTGTGCTTATGCTGGGAGGCTTTGGCCTATGCGGCATTCCGGAGAACTGTATTGCTGCCCTGTTGCGCAAGGGCGTCAGGGATCTCACCTGTATCAGCAACAATGCCGGTGTGGATGACTTTGGCATAGGGCTTATGCTACAGACCCGCCAGGTGCGCAAGATGATAGCCAGTTATGTGGGAGAGAACGCCGAGTTTGAGCGCCAGTTATTGACCGGGGAGCTGGAAGTGGATCTTATTCCGCAGGGTACCCTGGCAGAGCGTATCCGGGCCGGAGGGGCAGGTATTCCCGCTTTCTTTACCCCTGCCGGTTATGGCACGGAAGTGGCCGCGGGCAAGGAGACCCGCCAGTTTGGCGATAAGATGTACGTCATGGAACTGGGCCTCACTGCAGATTTTGCTATTGTGAAAGCCTGGAAGGGCGATACTGCCGGTAATCTTATCTATCGCCATACTTCCCGCAACTTTAACCCCATGATGGCTGCTGCCGGCAAGATCACCATTGCAGAGGTAGAGGAACTGGTGCCTGCCGGTCAGCTGGACCCTAACCAGATCCATACGCCCGGCGTCTATGTGCAGCGTATCTTCCAGGGCACTGCCTATGAGAAGCGCATAGAGCAGCGGACTGTGCAGAAAGCCTGATTGGGCTGGGAACAGCGCAGATATCTAAAAGAAAACCCGGCCTAGGCCGGGTTTTTTGTTGTTAAGGGGGGGGAGACGGGCCTACTTTAACAGGCTGCCTACATATTGCCAGTTGACGACATTCCAGAAGGCGGAAATATAGTCGGGGCGGCGGTTCTGGTGCTTCAGGTAATAGGCGTGTTCCCACACATCCAGTCCCAGGATGGGGGTGCCGCGGTCTGCTATGGTGGGCAGGTTCATCAGGGGGTTCTCCTGGTTGGCGGTTTTGGTCACCTTGAGCTTACCGTCTGCCGTGCGGATGACCCATGCCCAGCCGGAGCCGAATACCGTAGCGGCGGCATCGGAGAACTGCTCCTTGAGCTTGTCCAGGCTGCCAAAGCTGGCGTCTATGGCGCTTTTGACATGGTCGGGGATCTGCTTTTGCGCATCGTTGGGGGTCATCCATTTCCAGAACTCCGTGTGGTTCCAGGCGCCTCCGCCGTTGTTGCGCACTGCGGGCAGCAAGTCGGCAGACAGCTTGTCCATACCGGCAAAAAGCTGCTCCAGCTTCAGGCTATCTTCGTTCTTGCCTTGTACGGCAGCGTTAAACTTGTCTACATAGGCTTTGTGGTGCTTGCTATAGTGCAGTTCCATAGTGGCTGCATCGATATGTGGCTCCAGTGCATTAAATGCATAGCCAAGTTCGGGTTGGGTATAGCTCATATTTGAGTATTAAAATGGAAATATGCTGGTAGATTAATAGATGAAGGCATCTCTTTAGTTCCCCGGTAGTGGGTTTTGCGTGTATTATCAGGCTTCTTCAATGATCTCAAAGGGCACCTTGATGAGCCTGGAGTAGTCCTCACCGGCTTCCTGCATGTCATCATCATCCTGCTCGTAGTGCCATAGTACCGTAACTATCTTCTTGTCCTGGTGTAACTTTTCCAGGCGGCGGAAAAGGTCCAGGATACATTTGGAACTACTGGTATTGAAGTACTCCAGGCGCATCTCCAGCTTCAGCTCCTTATCCATCTGGGGTGCTTCGTTTTCTACCCACGCATACACGCGCTTGTAGAAACCGGCAGAATCTTCAGGGATGCTGCGTCCCTGGATGACGTAGATGTCTTTGCTGGGATCCAGTACTACCTTGGGTGTCTTATCGGTAGGCTCAATGATCAGGTGTTTCATAGGGTTAGTCTTTAAGATGCGTATGATGCGCCAAAATACTGAATTTTAGAAATGTGCCATGTGCCTTGCGGATTAATTTACATAATGCCCGGAGGCGGCTGGCCCCCGGGCCAATGGTTCCGCCGTGTATTTTACATAAAATGGCAGTTATCTGCCTGATTTTAGGCGCCATGATAGGCAGTAGTGCGTATTAATTAGCTGATTGTAAACGAATTGCCCTGTTTGTAATTCTCTCTTGCATACACAGTTCTAATACCTATATTTGCCCAAAATTTACCGAAGGGTATAAACTATGTACTGGACACTTGAACTTGCCTCTCATCTGGAAGATGCTCCCTGGCCCGCTACCCGCGACGAGCTGATCGATTATGCCATTCGTACGGGAGCGCCTATGGAAGTGGTGGAGAACCTGCAGGACTTGCCTGAGGATGATACACCTTATGAGAACATTGAAGAGATCTGGCCAGATTATCCTACCAAGGAAGACTTCCTCTTTAACGAGGACGAATACTAGGCCGTTTTATAAGAAGGCCGGTGCAGCCGTAATCCCCTGTTTGCCGGCGCAAACAACATTCTCGTCAGGCTGCTCTTTCATACCGTATCCTCTCTTTAGATGTCTTGCTGCGATGTTTCCGCAGGCTTAATCTACCCTTAACGTATTCAGGGGATTATCCTGGCGGGGGCTTGTCACATTGTAGTTGGGCGCAAAATTCTGGTTGGTGCGGATGATGTTCTGCCGCCAGTTGTCATTGGAAATCTCGCCGTTCAGGTTGCTGTGGATCATGCGGTAATTATTACCGCTCAGGTCCATATCTGCAAAGACGAACATCACCCCCCGCTGATTCCTCAGGCTGTTGTAGTTCCAGATCTCGTGGGCATACTGCCCGGCTTCCACGGCCACATATTGCACGTCGTCAGGCGGACCGTGCTCCAGGAGTATACGGCCCCTGTCGGTGGTCCAGCCCGGTTTTTTCCCTGCCCTGTAATGCTGGTTGGCATATGTCAGGCGCTTAAGGTAGTTGATAGCTTCGGTCTGGGGGTCGGTATTGTTTTGGAGCGCCCGTTTTTGCCAGAAGCTCACGAAGTAGTTCTTCTTCTGGGCAAAGGTCTTCAGAGAGCGGGTAAATTCTACCTCCAGCTTATTGGAGATGGGGGCTAGTTGGGGCAGCAGTTCGTCCAGTTCCGCGGCAGAGTAGCCGTAGAGCTGGTTATAAGCATCTTCGGCCTGTGCGCTTTCCTGGGCCAGCAGGGGCCGCTGCACCACAAAGTGTTTGAATTGCCGGATGTGTTCGGAGCCGTCATGTGTTCGAATGACCACATGCAGGGTGTAATTACCCTCTTTGAGAGCGGCCAGCGGTATACTGCCGGATATGGGGTGGTGCCGGGAAGGCGCCACTGATTTGATCCTCCGGTGATAATCGGGCAGGGGAGTAGGGCTCCCTTCTTTGCTGATAAAGTAATCTACGAAGTAGTATTTACCCAGGACGCTCTCGGTATTATATACTTCGGTGAGGAACCGCAGGGTGTCTTCCGGGCTCAGCAGCCCTCCGTTGGCCAGGGGATACCAGTGTAGTCCGTATTTGGCAAAAGGACTTTTGCTGTCTTGGGGAGCCGTCTCCAGGCTGTGGATCAGTGTGATATCTGCCATGGAGAGCAAGCTGTCAGACGGCTGGCGGATATAGAAGAAAGACCGCTGGACCAGCCACTCTGCCCGCGTCTTCCAGTGGTCTTGTGCCCGCAGGACGATCCCGTAGTTACCGGCCACCAGGGGCTTGCGTATTTGCAGCCGCAAAAGACCGGGTATTTCCAGCGTGTCTTTGACTCCCTCGCTATACACCACTTGTTTCTCGTGGAACAGGTGTCCGCTATCAGGCAGGGAGATCACGGTCATGTCCAGTTCCACCGCACACTGCCATCCTTTTGCGCCCTGCTTGCGTTGCAACCCGGCGGTTTCTATTCCTATGTATATCTCCACATAGGGCACAGGTGCTTCGTCCTGGCTCAGCATCCTGCTCACCTCCAGATTAAGGCGTTGCGCCGGCAGGAACTGTGGCAGCAGCAGAACCGTCAGCAGGGTGTATACCAGGAGTTTCATCTTGCCAAAGATAACGCCTGGCAGCGGTTTTTCGCCTGTAGCGGGCTACTTTTGTCCAATGATAGTCCTGCCGGCAGCCTATATGCCCGATGCTTACTGGTTTGCCTGTGCCTTGCACCAGGGGGTGGCCTGCGTGGGGCTTTCTCATAAGTACCAGAAACAAACACCTCTTAGCCGCACTTGCATCAAAGGGGCCAATGGCGTGTTGCAACTGTGCGTACAGGTGACGCACGACAGCCGTCATCAGCCGGTTGCCCATGCTACCCTGTCCGTCCGGGAGCAATGGCATCGCCTGCACCAGCGCAGCCTGCAGAGCGCTTATGGCCGCACCGCATTCTACGAACATTATGGCCCTCCGCTCCTGGAACTGCTGGAGACCCCTCCCTTGCGTTTGGTGGATTATAACCTGTCCATCCTGCGTTTGCTGTGTAGCAGCCTGGGCATTCCCCTGCAGGTGGAGGAAGCCGCTGTGCCGCAACTGTCCTGGCCCCGGTTTGCCCTGAAATCCTATTATCAGCCTTTTGGCAGCTATGTGCCGGACCTTTCACTGGTGGATATGCTCATGAATGAGGGGCCTTCTGCCAGCGCTCTCCTGCGTCAGGCCAGCCCTTGTGGAGAATGATTCTGCCACCCGTGCGAAATACATTATTCTGGGTTTGGAAAATGCCTATTTTTGCCCTAACCGTTAAACCGAAGATCTTACATGAACGCATTGCTTCTTTCCTGGCTGCAGGCAGATGTAGCCACATTGTTGGTGGAAAAGCTCATTTTCGCGGGTATTGTGGTGTTTGTTATGCTCACCACGGCCGCCTACACCGTATATGCCGAACGCAAGGTGGCCGCTTTCATTCAGCAACGCCCCGGTCCTAACCGGGTAGGCCCGCTGGGACTGCTGCAACCGGCTGCCGATGCGGTGAAGCTGATCCTCAAGGAAGATATTGTCCCCAGTGATAGCAGCAAGTTCCTGCATTTCCTGGCGCCTGTAATCACTGTCACTTTGGCAGTGCTGGGGCTTGCCATGATGCCTTTTGCCAAGGGGCTCATCCTATTTGATGCCAACATCGGCATTTTGTTTGTGCTGGGCGTGGCCTCCATTGCCGTATATGGCGTGACCCTTGCCGGCTGGGCCAGTAACAGCAAGTATGCCCTGCTGGGCGGGCTTCGCAGCTCTGCGCAGATGATCTCCTATGAACTTTCCATGGGGCTTTCCGTGATAAGTGTCATATTGCTTACCAACCAGTTCTTTGCCGGTGATGAATTTCTGCGGATCACCTCCATTGTAGAGGCCCAGCGCGATGCCTGGTTCTTTTTGCTGAACCCTATCGGTTTCTTCATATTTGTGATCACCGCTTTTGCAGAGACCAACCGCACTCCCTTTGACCTGGTGGAAGCTGAGCAGGAACTGGTCGGTGGTTTCCACACGGAATACAGCGGTATGAAGTTTGGCGCATTTTTTGTGGGAGAATACCTGAGCGTAGTGGTCATGAGCGGCCTGATCACTACCCTGTTCTTTGGCGGCTATCTGGGTCCCTTTGAGGAAACACTGGGTGTAGCCGGATGGAGCCCGTTATGGATCACTCTGTGGGGGATTGCCTGGTTTGGCGCCAAGACCTTGTTCTGGGTGTTTATATTCCTGTGGGTGCGCTGGACACTGCCCCGCTTCAAATATAACCAGCTCATGAGCCTGGGATGGAAACGCACCTTACCCATTGCCCTGGTAAACCTTATGCTGATAGCCGCATTGCTCTCTTTTGGGGCCTATGACTGGCTGAAATAAAAAAGTGGAATACTAAACGAATTTTCTGGCAAAAGCGTATTTGCCTTAAGTATCAAAAGCATGGAAGCTAATTTTTCAAATAGAGTACGGGATGTCATATCCTATAGCCGGGAAGAAGCACTGCGGCTGGGACATGATTATATAGGCACCGAACACCTCCTGCTGGGGCTTATCCGCGAAGGCGAAGGATATGCCATCAAGCTGCTCATGAGCCTGGGGGTGGACATCCAGAAGCTGCGTAAGGCCATTGAAGATTCGGTGAAGATCACCAACAGCAATGTGCATATCGGGAATATCCCGCTGACCAAACAGGCGGAGAAAGTACTGAAACTGACCTACCTGGAGGCCCGCTATTTCAAGAGCGACCTTATCGGTACAGAGCATCTGCTCCTCAGCCTCTTGCGCGACGATGATAATATTGCCGCCCAGATCCTTTCCCGCTTTGGCGTAAGCTATGAGATGGTGAAGCATGAGCTGGAAAACAGCGGCGAGGAGATTCGCATGTCCCTGCCTTCCGAACCCAGCGATCCTGCCGGTGCCGGTGACGCCGGGGGCAGCGGTGCCGAGCGTGGCAAGAAGAATGTGAAGAGCAAGACCCCGGTACTGGATAACTTTGGCCGGGATCTTACCCGCATGGCCGAAGACGGCAAACTGGATCCCATCATTGGCCGTGCCGAAGAGATAGAGCGTGTGGCGCAGGTATTGAGCCGCCGCAAGAAGAATAACCCGGTGCTGATCGGGGACCCCGGTGTGGGTAAAACTGCCATTGCAGAAGGATTGGCACTGCGTATTGTGCAGCGTAAGGTGAGCCGTGTGCTGTTTAACAAGCGCGTCGTCAGCCTGGACATTGCCAGCCTGGTAGCCGGTACCAAGTACCGCGGTCAGTTTGAAGAGCGCATGAAGGCTGTCCTTTCCGAACTGGAAAAGAGCCCCGAGGTCATCCTGTTCATAGACGAGCTCCACACGATTGTGGGCGCCGGTGGTGCCAGCGGCAGCCTCGACGCCAGCAATATGTTCAAGCCCGCCCTGGCGCGCGGCGAGATCCAGTGCATAGGGGCCACCACCCTGGACGAGTACCGCCAGTTCATTGAGAAGGACGGCGCCCTGGAACGCCGTTTCCAGAAGATCATGGTAGATCCCACCTCGCCCGAGGAGACTATCGAGATCCTCCATAACATCAAGAACAAGTACGAAGACCACCACAACGTCAACTATACGGATGAGGCAATAGAAGCCTGTGTGAAGCTGAGTGAGCGGTATATACCGGACAAGAACTTCCCGGATAAAGCCATAGATGTGCTGGATGAAGCCGGTAGCCGGGTGCATCTCAGCAATATCACGGTGCCGGATAGCGTCCTTAAGCTCGAAGCCAAGATAGAGGAGATTAAGGAGCAGAAGAATAAGGTGGTCAAAAGCCAGCGCTATGAAGAGGCCGCTCAGTTGCGAGACCAGGAGAAGCGATACCTGGAAGAACTGGAGACCGCTAAACTTGCCTGGGAAGAAGAAACCAAGAGCAAACGCTACACCGTTACGGAAGACAATGTGGCCGAAGTGGTTTCCATGATGACGGGTATCCCCGTACGCAAGGTTGCCCAGGGAGATATTGCCAAGCTTCAGGGCATGGCCCAGGAGCTCCGTAGCAAGATCATTGGCCAGGATGAGGCGGTTGAGAAACTGGCCAAAGCCATCAAACGCAGCCGCACCGGCCTCAAAGATCCCAATAAACCCATCGGCTCCTTTATCTTCCTGGGAAGTACAGGTATAGGTAAAACGGAGCTGGCCAAGGCCCTGGCGCGTTACCTCTTTGATACCGAAGATGCGCTCATTCGTATAGATATGAGTGAGTATATGGAGAAATTCTCCGTGAGCCGTCTCATAGGAGCGCCTCCGGGTTATGTGGGATATGAAGAAGGCGGACAGCTTACGGAGAAAGTGCGCCGCAAGCCTTATAGCGTGGTGCTGCTGGATGAGATAGAAAAGGCCCATCCCGACATCTTCAATATCCTGCTGCAGGTGCTGGATGACGGCATTCTTACAGACGGATTGGGCCGCCGCATCGATTTCAAGAATACCATCATTATCATGACTTCCAATGTGGGGGCCAAGGAACTGAAGGAGTTTGGAACCGGTGTGGGCTTCAGTACCACTGCCAAACTGGCGCAGACCTATGACCATATGAAGAGCACCCTGGAAGGTGCGCTACGTAAGGTCTTCCGTCCGGAGTTTCTCAATCGTGTAGATGATGTGATCATCTTCAAGGCACTGGAGCGGGAGCATATCCTCAAGATTGTGGATCTGCAACTCAGCAAGGTCTTTGGCCGCATGGAAGAACTGGGCTACTCCATCCAGGTGACGGATAAGGTCAAGGACTTCCTGGCAGAGCGGGGCTTTGACCAGCAATATGGTGCACGCCCGCTCAACCGCGCTATTCAGAAGCATATAGAAGATGCCATTGCCGATGAATTGCTCAGTGCGGAGATGAATGAGAATGATACCATTACCATAGATATCGGCAAAGATGATGAGGTGGTGATCTCTCATGGAAAGTCTGGCAAGCCCAAGAAGAAAAAAGAACCGAAGGCTGCCGAAACTAAAGATGACGCCAAGGAAGACTAAGCAGTTTTCCTGCTTTCAGGGTAAGGAGCCCCACATGAGTGGGGCTTTTTTATGTCAATGAATTTGTCAAAATAGCATAAAAAAACCCTGCACATTGTGCAGGGTTGTCTTTTGAAAAAGAGAGGTCAGAATTACTTCTTAACTTCTTCTTTTTTCTGATCGGCAGCAGGAGTTTCGCCCTCAGCAGGAGCGGGAGTCTCCTCAGCGGGAGCAGCCTCGGGAGCAGTTTGCTCGTTTTTGGCAGCTTCCTCAGTTTTTTCGCCTTCTTTTTTCTCTTCAGCTTTCTTGTCGCAAGCTACGAAAGTGAACGCAGCCATAGCGAACAGGAGGAAAAACAATTTTTTCATTTTGTGAAAAATTAAATAGTTGTGAAATGATGCCCCAAATATACAGGCTTTTTTTCAAATGCAAACTTTTCTTAAAAAATATTTCGGGATCCTCATTTGAGGTGTTCATAATTCCTGCGGGCATGTGCAAGATATTGGATCACCCCAACGCTATTTTGCACTATGCGACACTACTTTCCGTTGATTTTTTGGCTGATGTGCTGGGGATGGCTGTTTGCCCTGCAACCGCTGGCTGCTCAGGGTACAGAACCGCTGGACAGGTTTAAGGATACAGGATCCAAGCTCAAGACCTATGCGCTGGAGTATAAGGAGATGAGTGATGCAGATGCCGGCAATAAGGGGGCTTCTATTCTCAAGCTCCAGCTGGAAGATGTGGTGACGGCTATGGAAGGATATCTTGCCGGTACGCTGGAACGCGATGAAATGGCCAAGACTGCCGCCAGCGCCCTGGCGGAAGCCCGCAAGTACAATACTCCAAAGGCTAAAGAAGTAGCAAGGCTCCTGACCGGCGTGCAGGCTATGGTCAATGACCTGCCGCCCAAACAGCCGCAGAACAATACGGTGGACACACCGGAAGGAACTGCCGGTGCAGATACGGACGAAGGTGCTGCCTTGCAGGTGGATCCCCAGCTAAAACGGAACATTGAGGTCAAGGATGCCGGTACCGGCTTGCTGGAGCGTTATATGGTCTACTTGCTGTTCGGGCTTTATGTGCTGGCTATTCTCTTGCTGGGGTTTGTGCTGGCAGGCATCTACAAGAAAAGAGTGCGCCACTTGAAGCGCGCGCTTACCGATCTGGAAGCGCGCATGGAGTTGATGACTGAGCGTAAAGAGAATGGGGGGAATTATACAGACATTGTACAGAAAGACCTGATGAAACGTTGGGAACTCCTGGAGAACAATACCATTGAGTTCATTGCACGTGTGGAGGAGCAGCTCAAAGACCTGCAAAAAAGCCGTGCGTTAAGCAACAAACACCTGGAAGACCGTATGAGCCAGGTAGAAGCCCAGTTGAGCCGCCAGGACCAGGGAAGCTCCCCGGTTTCGGTGGCAGCCGAAGCGCCCGTCATAGCCCCTGAAACAAGCGCTCCTGCAGGTTCGGAGGGCGCTTCTATTTCTCCCCCCCGGCCCCCCGCCGCGTCAGGGCACCAGGCTGCCTGTGCCGCCATCAGCCGCCTGCTCAGGGAACTTCCGCTCATACCCGGTGTGGAGGAAATGGATACCCTGGCGGCTGACCTCTCTGCCGCTGCTCAGCGCCCGAATCTGAACCTCAATCTCAAACCTCTGGCCGAGGTGCTGCAGCTCTTGTGGTTGCGTGCACAATTTGAAAAAGTGAGCTGGGATGCTTACCAGCAACTGAAGCAACAAGCGGAATCCCTCAACCTTAGGCTCGAAGACCAGATGGCCGGACGCATGAGCTTCTCAGAATTTTATGCCGACAATATTCCCGTCAGCCAGATCAGCCCGGACGGGGAGCCTATGTTCCCGGTTCATGAGATCTCCAATGAAGAGGTCGTGGTGCGTGCACAGACCAGTACCGCCTCCGCAGATGCCGTTAAAAATACCGTATTGCTCACCCTGTTTCCCACGGTAGTGCAGTTGCAGGAAGGTGCTAAAACGGTACTGGCCAGGGGATACTACGTAGTTTACGGGTAGTGCCTGCTAGTTATAGTCGCGGTCATAGGATTGCCGGAGCGCTACAAGCTTTGCCTGTAGCCGGGCTTTTAGCCGTTCTGTTTTATGCAGCCTCCTGCCCGTAAGGCCGGTATTTTGTGTGGCCTGTAAGTGTGCCGAGAGCTGTTCTATCCGCCAGCTGCGGCATAACTGTGTTAGGGCCGATATTTTTTGAGCTTCGGATAAGGTGCTGTCCAATAGCAGATCTCCCACCGCCAGGTTTTGCATGGCGCCTGCCAACCGGTATTCCCATAAACAGGTGCCCTGGGCTCTCTGCCCTCTTCTGTTGCCTCCAATGGCTTGCGAGTGGGCATAATAAGCTTCCTTTTCATAAGAAATACGGGAGTACCCGGTTACTGACTGGAGCAGGTAGCTGCCATAGAAACCTGCCAGTGTATCCGTGCGGATCTGCTGCCGGTGTGTCATTTCATGGATGATCAACCCAAACCACTCTCTTGGGCTCAGGCTTTCCAGGCTGCCCGGGGTAAAGTACACCCTGTTGCCCAGCGTAATAGCATCTACACCGGCGGGCAGCCATCTTCCTGTGCCATACCAGCGGGTGTTTCGCATGGCAGGTACATCATAGCCAAACCCATGTGTCAATACCGCCAGCATCGGCAGGGTAAGAGTTCCGCCATGCGGCCGGGTGAGCATACCGTTCATGTTCGTCAAGGCGGTAAGTTTTGGGAATATATGAAGAAGTATGGTATCTCAGGCTGGTTTGCCTGTTCTGTTCACTAGCCATACACCCAACAGGATGAGCAACAGGCTCCAGAGATAACTGGGTTTGAAGGCTTCTCCGTCTAGTAAGGCCCAGCCCAGGGCTACCGCTGGCATAAGGTAGGTGACACTGGCAGTGCCCACTGCGCTGGCCCGTTTGAGCGCATGAAAATAGAGCCATAGGGCCAGGCTGGTGCCCAGTGCACCCAGCAGAGCCACTGCCGCCAGGGAGTGCAGGACCTGTGGATGCTGCAGCCGAGCCTGGAAGTCTGTGCCCAGTAGTAGGGCTGCCAGCGCTGGTAATACCGCAACGGAAAGCCCGAAACCCGTGATGAGTAAAGGAGAGACTGCTGCCAGCCGGTATTTTACAAAATTGGTATTGAAGCCATACAGGCCGGTGGCCAGGACGATGACCAGCGCATAGACCGGGCTGCCTCCCATCTCGCCCTGCAGTAGTATCAGCCAGCCCGCACCTGCAAGCCCCAGGCCCACGCCCAGCACCCGCAGCGAGTGCCAGCGCTGCCCGAACAGCAGTATACCCAGCAGCAGGGTGAAGAGGGGCGTCAGGCTATTGAGTATACCTGTGGTTCCGCTGGTTATGTGGGTCTGGGCCAAAGGAAAGAGTATGGCCGGTATGAGCGTGCCCATAGTGCTGCTTAACAGCAGGCGGTCTTTGGGAAGCTGTGCCCAGTGGCGCCGGAGGGCAGGTGCCGTAAATGGCAGGATGACTATACCGGCTACCAGGATGCGGAGAATACCCACTTGCAGGTAGGTGAAGGTTACCAGGGCTTTTTTCATGAGGATAAAAGAGCTTCCCCATAACAGTGCGCATACCAGGATGATAACCAGTGCGCCGGTGCGGGTGATCTTCATATTCCCAGGCGCTTTTCGCGGAAGAAAGCCTTGAGCAGTTCTGCGCAGGCCTCGGCCAGCACACCCGGACTTACCTGTGTTTTGGGGTGCAGCGCTTCCGGCGCTTTGCGGGTAAACCCGTATTTCTCGTCACTGGCGCCATATACTAGGCGTCCCACCTGTGTCCACTTCATGGCGCCTGCGCACATGACACAGGGCTCCAGTGTCACATACAGCGTGCATTCGGGCAGATACTTGCCTCCGCCGCCCTGGCAGGCGGCTGTAATGGCCAGCATCTCGGCATGTGCGGTGGGGTCCTGCAGGGTTTCTACCTGGTTCCAGCCTTTGCCCAGGATACGGTGCTTCCACACGACAAGGGCGCCCACAGGTACCTCTCCCGCTTCATATGCCTGTTCTGCCAGGCGCAGGGCCTGCTGCATAAAGTGCAGGTCCAGTTCTGTGGTGGCCAGTTCCATGCCGCAAAGATAGTGTATGAAGGTGGCTATGGGGCAAATGACGGGAGTTTGTCTGCCGGCGCTACCTTGCCCGTATTTCGTTTATATTTGAATACACTAACTGGCTTAGCCTACATACCTGATGCGAATAGTCCAAAGCCTGCTGCTGGCAGGAATCCTGTGCCTGGCTGCCCAGTCCGGGCGTGCCGAGGTGAAGCTGCGGATGAAGGAAGGGTACAGGGTAGAAAGCCATCTCAACGGGCAGACAGTGTCTTTTACAGACTTCCTGGATGCGATGGTGGCAGTGAAAAACCCCACCTTCTTTCGCAATATCAAGATAGTTTTTGATCTGTCTGAGGACAAAAAAGGGATGGATACCCGCTGGGCGAACGGCGGCCCCCGCCTCCACGTCAGGCATGATGTGTTCCTCTATGACTGTGAGTTTGACCGCGAGTTCTGGCTGGTAGCCCGGGATCTCACTTTTCATGGCCTCTTCAGCTTCTACAACTGCAAGAACCTGAAAGGGGTGTTCAAAGGTTGCGAGTTCAGAAACAGTGTGCGCTGCTTTGGCAATGAGTTTGAGTTTATGGACTTTGAGGACTGCCAGTTTCGTCATGGGTTCAAATGGGGCAGGGGGTTTATGATGGACCACCTGAAGTTTAGCCACTGCCAGTTTAGCGTGGACCCCGAGCTGCTTCCCAACAGCTATGGCCCGGATATGGAGGGCCGCACCTTGCTGGTGAATAACAAGCTGGAAGAGTTTGACCTGACGCTGGACCATTGTGTCTTTAAGGTGCCCGACAGCCTGGCTGCGCACAGCCAGTATTTTGCCACCATGAACCACACGCAGTTCAGCAATCTGCGCATTATGCACTGCGATTTTCATACCGGCGTCAATATTACCCAGAGCTCCATCAGCAATCTTTTCCAGTCCTATGGCTGCCATTACCGGCAGTCGGTAGTCATTGATGCGCTGAACCTGAACCCCGTTAATACCAAGGTGGACTGGCTGAGCCTGGACAACTACCGGCTGGCTGTCTTTCACCATGACAGCGACAGCCTGGTGAGCGGCCTGCAGCCTCATTTGCTGAACGACCCCCGCACGGTGAATACCCTCATCAGCTGCTATGCCAATCTCTACCAGGCATTTCGCACACAGGGCAACCGCCTGGCTGCCAATGCCTGCTATGTAGAATGGAAGAACCTGGAGACGGTTTACCTGCGCAATCTTTCCTACACCAGCGTGGAGGGTTCTCCCTATTTCCTCTACCTCATGAACATCTTCCTGAGAGAGTTCTGCGACTATGGTACTAATCCCCTGAAGTCTTTACTGATATCGGCTTATGTGTTGCTGGCCTTTGCAGCAGTATATTTCCTGTATCCCTGGCAGATAGGAGAGCCGGACAGGGGGTTCTACCGGCAGATGCTGCTCTTTGCGCAGTACTTTACCCGCCCGGGCAGGCTGGCACAGATGCCTGCACCCGGCGGCACAGACTGGGCGCTGGAAGGCAATGGCAGTGGCTGGCAGGCGGCCAATTCCGCTTCGCGGGATCTTGCCGCGGCCTCCCAGGGCACTATGGCAGATGCCTATAAGCAGTTTGTGCAGACCCAGCCCTCAAAGGCTATGCCTTTCTACTTCCGCCTGATTGGCAAATACCGGCTGAGGACCAACCTGTATACCCGCTTTCAGCAGATGCTGCTGCGTACGATAGACTGGTTGCCCCGCCAGTGGCAACACTATAGCCCGTTTCGCCGCTTTATCTATGCCACTTTCTATGGCTTGCTTATTCTGACCCTGCTGCTTAGCTACCTGTTCGTGCGGGTGCTGGATGCCACTGCACTCAGCCTTAATGTATTCAGTACGCTGGGATTCGGGCAGATCCCTATCTACGGCGTACCCCGTTACCTTACGATATTGGAAGGGTTCATCGGCTGGTTCCTGCTGAGCATTTTCAGTGTATCGCTCATCAGCCAGGTGATTCAGTAATGCGTTACCGCGTACTGGATTCCAGTGTTTTGATGCGTCCGTCCAGCCAGCCGGTGAAGTTGTAATAGCGGGTAGCTTTTTGTTCAAACTGCTCACTCTTGAGCAGCTCTATCTGGTCTCTCAGTTTGCGGAGCAGCTCTATCAGTTTGGGGCGTGTCTTGGCCTTGGGTAGCTGGCGGATAAAGTCCATAATAAGGCTTTCCAGCTTGTAGATACGCTTGCGCTTTTTGAGAAAGCGGTAGGTGCTTTTGATGCGATAATCCAGCGTATCCCATTCCTGGGCATCATACAGGATCAGCAGTTCCAGTATCTGGGCAAACACATAGATATCATCCCGCACCTGCTTGGGATTTTTCTGAAGGATGGCCTTGATATAGTGCCGCGCGATGCCGCTGTCATGCAGGTCAAAGTGTATGATGGCAAAGTTGTAATAAAACACATCCTTGGCCAGCGGATCCACCTTGCCGTGTTCCAGCAGGTCTATAATGGTGGGGATCATATCCCGTGCTTTTTCCAGCTGCCGCTGGTCTTCGTAAATAATGAACTGGTAATTATACAGCAGCTGGTAATACTGGCTTCTGCGGGCCTGGGGAAGGTCTTCTATCAGCTGGCTGTTTTGTATCTTGGAGATAAGCTTTTGTGCAGATTCCAGGTGGCCGCGCCAGTACTTTACCCGCACCCAGGAGAGCATGGCCGTGAGGTAATCTTCCAGGTATACGGTCTTCAGGAACAGGTGCCGGTTAGAGATCAGATCCAGTTTGTAATACTCGGCCTCTGCCCGGTCCATTTCGTCATTATAGAAGAAGGTAAGCCCGCGGATCACATGATACAGGCACTGGGCACGCAGGGAATGGGGTTTTACCTCGTCATGTACCAGTTCATTATCCAGGGTGATCTTGTGACTTTCTTCCCGGCTGAAATAGTCCCGGCGAAAGCGCAGCAGCACCTCTTCCTCCAGCAGCATGTATTCATACAGGTTGCGCAGTTTATTGGCTACCTCCTGTTGTTCGTCATATACCTGCCGCAGAGCCGGTATCTGTTTATCCAGCTCATAGCTATTGACAATCAGCTTATGCTGCCAGCGCAGCAGCTCCAGCAGCATCTCCAGGCGTTCTACCTTTTGGGCCTGCTTTTTGGCCTGAATAATGATCTTATCTGCACGGTCATAGAACCCCCTTGCATACAGTGCTTCTACATCCTGTATCGCATCTGTAAGCAGGGCGTTGATGGAGTTCTTGCGGTCGTATTGTTTGATGAGCGCGAGTACCCTTTCTTCCAGGTAGCGGGTAATCCGCAGGAATCCGGGGTAGTTGTCCCGGTACCCCAGGTCATCCCTGGCCTGGTCTGCATCTACAGGAAAGGGGGTGCGCATAAGGTACTGAAATAACTGGCCATTGACACTGTTGGGCTTGATGAAGCTGGAGATATAGCGCTTCTCACTTCCCGTTAGTGAATGGATAAGTTCATGTATTTCAGTTAGCGGCTTCAATCTTTGGATAGATTATAACAAAATTAAATCTAGGCAAATAAAATAAATTCCATACCAAACCGTATTAATATTTTAGCGAAGGTGCGTATGGCGAATCTCTCCGCCGCTATGCGCCACAATAGCCAGCACCAGCAGGTTGAGCAACAGGATGGCCAGCGTTATCCAGGTGAGCCGGCGGGGCCACCGGGAGCCCAGCCGTTGGCTACCCAGTCCCAGTCCCAGACCCAGATGGGTTACCAGTCCTGTGATGTACAGCGGGATGAAATCATGGGCCATTTGTTCATGAATCCCTGCATAGCGTTCATCCAGCGCAGGGCTCTGGGTGGCTGCCAGGTGCGCCAGGGCGGCTTCGCCAGTTTTCAGCACCGGCAGCAGGCAGGCAAAAGCGATGCAGGACAATACCCAGTATAGCCTGAAGGCTGTGCGGTTGCCGGAAAACTGGGTCCATAGCCCGATGCCCAGCGCAATCAGGAGTGCAGCCAGGGGAAAATGGTTGATGAGCAGGTGAAGGCTCACCCCGTTCATCAGGCGCCGGGTTTGGAATGAGGGCGGGGGCCTCCGCTTCTTTTCTTTTTACCTACCCCGCGTTTGCGGTTGTGGCTGGCCATGCGGGTATGCAGGTCGCTTTGCCCCACCACGTCCACAAAGTCCGTAGCTTTTACTTTGGGAGTAGACTCCTCCTCCGGGGGCAGCAGGCTGGGGGGCTTGATGCCCCGCTTATTGAGGCGGACCAGTTCCTGCACCCGCTCGGCGGGTACCATCGTCCAGTTGCTTTCTCCACCATAGCTGAACCACATATGGCCGCGGAAGATATCGGTCTTCTGCAGGTAGGCTTTGCCCAGTTCGGTCTGGATCTCCCGCACGGAGGGGATGCCCTTGAGTGCGTCTAGGTAGGCTTCCAGTTCAAAGTTAAGGCAGCATTTGAGGCGCCCGCACAGGCCGGTGATCTTGGCCGGGTTCAGGGAAATATTCTGGTAGCGTGCTGCGCCGGTGGTTACGCTCTTGAACTCGGTAAGCCAGGTGGAACAGCAGAGTTCCCGCCCGCAGGCGCCAATACCTCCTACCATGCCCGCTTCCTGCCGCATGCCTATCTGCCGCATCTCCACCCGTATGCGGAAGCGTCCTGCCAGCAGTTTAATAAGTTCGCGAAAGTCTACCCGGTGCTCTGCCGTGTAGAAGAAGATGGCCTTGCCGCCGTCTGCCTGGTATTCGACATCGGTCATTTTCATGCGCAACCCCATCTCAGAGACCATTTCCCGGGTGCGGTAGAGTGTCTCCGGCTCTTTTTCCTGCAGTTTGTGATGCAGCGCCAGGTCTTCTTCGGTGGCTTTGCGCAGGATCTTACCTGCATGCTTTTCCTGCACCTTCTTTTTTTTCATTTGCAGCAGCGCCATCTCGCCCCCTATGCTCAGGGTGCCTATATCATAGCCGCGGTCACATTCCACCACCACTTTGTCGCCTATAAACAACTCCAGGCCGTGAGTATTGCGGTAAAAGCCCTTGCGGGTTTTTTTGAAGTGTACTTCGTAGATATTCTGAGACTCCTGTGCGCCAGGAGGCAGCATATTATCCAGCCAGTCATATACGTTGAGTCTGCTACTGCAGGCAGTGCTGCAACTTCCTCCGTTTCCACATCCCATATATTTTGACAATCAATAAGATAGATTGGTACTACTGTGCGAAAATAAGGAATATCCCCCCTGTAATTCCATTTGTGCAAACATTCCTTGACAGACGGTTGTGCCGGGTATTGTGGGGTGCCTGGACAGGGGAGCTATGCTGCCGCTTCGTAACAATCATATAACAAAAGCAAATTTTCCGCTTAATGCGGGCTTAATAGCCGGGGAGGAACTTTGCTGGCAATACATAAGACGTATTGCATATGAAGAAGACCCTACTGTTTGCTTGCTCTCTGCTCACCTTCAGAAGCCGAATGGCTCCGCTCAAAAGCCTGTCTTACCGCGGCCTTTTCACCGGTATGGCGGTCATCACTTTGCTGCTGCTGGCAACAGGTATGCTGCAGGCACAGCTCTACATTAGCCAGTTGAACGACCCTAATACGGGTTGGCAAACGGAGAGGTCCGTAACGCTTACCAACTCCGGGTCTGCCTCGCTTACTATGAATGGCTGGGTGTTTGAGATCACCGCCAATCTGAGCGCCGGAGGCACCTGTACTGCATTCATTCCGCTGCCAAGTGGTACCCTGGGTGCCAGTCGGACCATTACCATACACATTAATGACTGGGGTGGAGCCAATACCGACTTCAGCAATGCCGGTATCAATCACCATTATCGGGCCACCAATTGGTCTGGTAACTGCTTCACCAACTGGAATGGCCTGGGGCATACCCAGGGCGATGGCGCCAGGTTGCACTATGATTGTCCTAGCCCCACGGGTCGTGTGCTGGTTCAGAGTGAAACCACCACCAATTTTGAGAACAAGACAGTTACCATAAGCAACAATTCCACCCCGCCTTCCTGCCTTTCCTGCACAGCTACCACGCCGGCCAGCACACTGTCCGGTGGGGGCTCTTTCTGTGCTGCTTCCGCTACACTGAGCCGCACAAGTGCCCCAAGCGGTACGACTACCTGGTATTGGCAGAGCAGTACCACCGGCACTAGTACGGCAAATTCCGGCAGCACTTTCAATGCCACTGCCAGTGGTACCTATTACCTGCGCGCCTATAATAGTGCGGGTGGAGGTTGCTGGAGTACCGCTACTGCCGGCGTGAGTGTTACTCTGAATAGTGTACCTGCTGCCACTTCCGTATCCGGCGGTGGCACCGTTTGCGGCACCAGTACCACCCTTACCGCCAGCGGCGGTAGCGGCGGCACGATCTACTTCCAGGGTACCACCAGCGGCGGCACCAGTACGGCCACACCCGGAGCCTCTCAGCTGGTTTCTGCCAACGGCACCTACTATTTCCGCAGCCGCTCTGCAGCAGGCTGCTGGGGGCCGGAAGGCAGCGTAAGCGTAACCTTTAGCACCCCGCCTGCTGCCGATGCAGGGCCCGCAATGGCCATTACCTGCACGGACAGGTATACACTGAGTGGTAGCACCCTGGGTGCCGGACAAACCGGCCTGTGGACAGGCAGTGCTGTGACGGGTGGTGGCAGTGTGAGTTTTGATGATGCCGCATCTCCCACTGCAGAAGCTACGTTTACTGCCCCCGGCCTATACCAGCTCACCTGGACAGTGAGCGCCGGCGGGTGCACACCCAGTGCAGACCAGATCATAGTGGGTAGCCTGAAAGATGGGGATCCCGGCTACTGGACCGGGCTTGCCGCAACAGTAGGCGGCAATGGCGAGGACTGGAATGATTGCCGCAACTGGGCAGACGGGGTGGTGCCTACATCCGGTACCGTGATCCTGACGGATGTGCGGCCCGCTTACCTGGGGGGTACAGCCGTAACTGCTTTGCCGCAGAATATCCCTGCAGTTACCTTGAATACGCTTGTGATGGATAACCCCCAGGCCGGTGGCGCTGCGCTGGCCAATGGCGCCCAGGTCACCCTGACCGGTACGCTCAAGCTGGCGCGCGGCTGGATCGTGACCCCCACCAATGCCTGGATATATGTAGATAACGGCGCCGTTGCCGCCATTACCGATGCCGGCAATGCTGCAGTTGCCTATAGCAACACCGCTTACGTGCGGGGAACGCTGCGCCGCCGGATAACCGGTGCGGATGCTTATGCGTTTCCTGTGGGAGATGCGCAGAGCCGCTTTGTAAACTATGTTCAGAACAGTGTGCCCGCAGGGGGCAGCTATACGGAAGTACGCTTCAATGCCGGGGTGATCCCTGCCGGCTTAGGCGCTTTCCTGCCCTATGAGGATCATAATGCCAGCTTTGCAGATGTCATGTCTGACGGCAGCTGGGAGGTCCTGAGCAACCAGGTGAGTACAGATTATAGCCTGGAAGCGTTTCCCGGCGCCGCTAATCTCAACTTCTGCGGGGGCGCACCCTGCATGGCCTACACACTGGCTAAAAAGAGCGGGGGTACCTGGTCCAACGGCAGCAGCAGCCCTGCGTTGTTCCAGGGCGCTACGCCTACCACCTTCAAGGGCTTGTCTGCCCAGAACAGTGTGCGGCGTAACGGCTATACTACTTTCTCCGAGATCGTGATAGTGGGTAGCCCTGCCTTGCCCATGCCTATTGAGCAGCTGCAACTGAATGGTGACTGGCAGGGCGCAGTGCCTCTGCTTACCTGGGTAAGCGTGCAGGAGCAGGCCACCGAAACCTGTGTGCTGGAGCGCAGTGCCAATGGCCGGGACTTTACGGAGATCCACCGTATGGCCGCACAAGGTTATCATCCGGACGCCTACCGTTACCGGGCAGAAGACCATGCCCCGCTTTCGGAGGCTTATTACCGGGTTTATATACAGGACCTGAGTGGCGCTCGCCACTATAGCAACACAGTACTGCTGGTCCGCGGACAGGAGCCGGAAGCCTATACGCTGCGTGCTTATCCCAATCCTGCGAGCAATACCCTGGCGGTTACCTTACCCGCGCATGTTAGTAGGGTCACGCTGTATAATACGCTGGGACAGGCTGTGCATGATAAGGTTACCCAGGGCGAGACGCATAGCGTGCTGGATATACAGCACCTGGCCGGCGGGGCCTATACACTGGTGGTGCAGGACGGCACGCAGCGCCATACGCTGCGCGTGATCAAGCAATAGGGTAGCGGCCCGAAAAGACAGCCACGGCAGGTCCGCATAACCAGGGCCTGCCTTCGTCTTCAAACCGCACAGAGAGCATGCCTCCGGGGGTCTTTACGGTTACACTGTTCAGCTCCGGGTATCGTAACCGGTGGGCCGCCGCCGCCGCAGTTACGCCTGTGCCGCAGCTATAGGTCTCATCCTCCACACCCCGCTCATAAGTGCGCATGGCGAGCTTGCCCGGGGCCAGCGCCTGCACAAAGTTCACATTCGTGCCTCCTTGTGCCGCATACTGGGGACTGTAGCGAATGCGGGCACCTTCGGTGCGGATATCTGCCGCTTCCGGCGGTGCTACCCATACGATATGGTGCGGGCTGCCGGTATGGAGGTACTCCTCTGTAGCGCTGTATACCCGGTGATCATACGGCAGGATCATTTCCAGTTCCACCACATCTGGCTTAAGATGTGCACGGTGCGGGCCGTCTACCGCCAGGAAGGCGGTCTCAGATGTGCAGATGCGCAGGAACTCTGCAAAGCGCACCACGCAACGTCCGCCGTTGCCGCACATGGTGCTGGGCCGGCCGTCGGAGTTGTAATACAGCATCTCAAAGGCATAGTCGGCATGGTGCTGCACCAGGATGACCCCGTCTGCCCCTATACCGAAACGGCGATGGCACATGCGCTCGAACAATGCATGATCCTGCGGGGAAAGGATGCGCTCCCGGTTGTCGATCATGACAAAATCATTACCCGTAGCCTGGTACTTGTGAAAGTCAATCATAGTTGAAACACACAGGTCTGTTTACTAGATCAACTGCTTGTTCAGGCAAATGAGGGTGACAGATACCCCGCCCAAGCGTTCGATATCCCGGCCGCCCATTTCAGTATCTTCATCATGCAGCTCATATACCCATACCACATCCAGGCGCGGAAAGAAGCCGGCTTCTATCTTTTGCTTGAGCTTGCTTACCAGTATGAACAGTTGCTTGTTGGCGCTGGTATTCATGTAATTGATGGCTACCAGCAGCTTAAGAGGCTCTTTGGGGAAAAGAGGCGTATAGTCATCCACCCATTTGAGGATGGGTTCAAAGAAATCTATAGAGTTACTGGGAAAGCAGGAACCTGTGAACGCCAGGACATGGGTGCGCACGTCATAGAGGACCTCCGGCGTATTATCGGTATGGGTAACGAAAATGGGTTCGGGTTTCACACCCTAAAATTAGCAAAACCCGGTTGCCTGCGCAAACCCTATAGGCCGTGGTATTTGCGGATGGATTGGTACAGCGAGTTGGCCATGTGCTCCTGCCCCTCGTTGCTGGAGAGATATACCTCTTCTTTGGGATGCGAGATGAAACCGACCTCTACCAGTACGCTGGGCATGGAAGTGCGCCACAATACCAGGAAACCGGCTTGCTTAACGCCCCGGTTGAAACGCTGGGTGGCGGCCACCAGCTTTTCCTGCACTATCTGCGCAAACTCCAGGCTCTGGCGCTGGTGAGAGTGCGCCGTCAGCCGAAACATGATATACGCCTCGGGAGATTTGGGGTCAAAACCGTCATACTTCTCCTGGTGGTTCTCTTCCAGCAGGATGGCGCTGTTTTCTTTCATGATCACATCCAGCTGGGCGTCGTTCATGTGCATGCCCACTGCGTAGGTTTCTGCCCCGTGGGCGGTCACGTTAGTGTTGCTGTTGCAGTGGATGCTGATAAAGAGGTCGGCATGATGCTTGTTGGCCAGGTCTGCACGGTCATAGAGGCCCACAAACCGGTCGTCTTCCCGCGTGCGCATCACCTTGATGCCGGGGGTGTTCTTGACGATCAGGTCGTGCAGTTTATTGGACACATTGAGCACCACGGTCTTTTCATAGGACTTTTTGCTGTGGCCGACGGCGCCGGGGTCTTTGCCCCCGTGGCCGGGGTCCAGTACGATCAGTTTGAGCGGACGCTGGGGTTTATGCGCCGGTGTGGTGCTGAAAGAGGTGGTCAGGACAAAACCGGATGCCAGGACTACAGGCAATATCCATCGTGTAGCTTTCATAATGGTATTACTTTTGCGGTTCTTGAATTGCAGATATTCACCTGTACAAAAATCGCGCCTTTTGCCTAGAGCCGCCACTGCATTGCTGCACATGTTCCTGTTCTCCTGCCTGTTGCCGGCGTGGATAACCTGGGGCGGGGGAACCGTGGGGTATGCGCAGGGGACGGTACCGGCACAGCCCGATTCTGCCGGGGTGTTGGTAGATTTTACGCAAAGCGTGGTGGATAGTTTGCGCAAAAAGGCCCGGTTTGAATCGCCTGTGGCTTATGAGGCGCAGGACAGTGTGATCTTTGAACTGAAACAGGAAACCTTGCTGCTCTACACCCAGGGCAAGATCCAGTACCAGCGGATGAACCTCACTGCAGACCGCATCCGCATGGATATGCAGGCGCATACCATGGAAGCCCGGGGGGTGGCAGACAGCTTGGGACAGTTAAGCGGCACGCCTGCTTTTGAAGACAATGGGCAGAGCTATACGGCAGAGCAGATCCGGTATAATTATGACACGGGTAAGGGCCGGGTCATCTATGCCCGCACCCAGATGCAGGAGCAGCAGGTCATAGGGCCGGTCTCCCGCCGCAATCCGGACAAT
>JAHBTG010000023.1 GCA_019638695.1 Bacteroidota bacterium
TCTTTGCGCCCAACCTGGTAGATATGGGGCTGCTCAGTCAGCGGGAGTATACCACCTATTATCACTTGTATGACTCCGTCCGGCAACTGATACAGCCGCCGGATATTGTTATTTACCTGCGCGCTTCCATTGCCAACCTGGTAGACCAGATTGCCAGCCGCAACCGGGAATATGAAGATTCCATTCGCCTGGACTATCTGCGCCGCCTTAATGAGCGGTATGATGAGTGGTTCTCCAGCTATAACCTGGGCAAAAAAATGGAGTTTAACGTAGATGTACTGCGTTTTCACCAGGACCAGGAACACCTGGGCATTATCCTGAACGCAGTGCAAACCGAAATGCACGGCCTGTTTCCATAGACCGGTTGACAGGCATTGGGCATTGTGTAACTTTGCGCCCGCCGCACGTATCTACAGGGATACTGCGGTGTTTTTCCTCTTACTACCTCACCTTTTTTCAAGCACCTTAGAGCTTTGAGCGAGAACCCCGGCAAAGAAACCCCGCAGGCTCATTTGCCCAACAGAAGGCAGCTGCGCGTGAAGGCCATGCAAGCCTGTTATGCGGCAATTGCCGGTGAGAGCAAACCCCAGGAAGCTTTCGGCCACCTGCTCCTCGATACCCATAAGAAGCTGGTAGCCGCCGGCAGCCAGAACCCCGAGCACCTGGACGACGCCCAGTTTCTCAAGGATCTGTTCTATGGCACTATGGAGCACAAAGACGCCTATGAGGCGCTGGTGGCCCAGAAGCTGGAAAAGTGGGATATTCACCGCACGGCACTCATAGACCGCATCCTCATTCTCATGGGTATTTTTGAGCTGCTGAATTTTGCAGAGGTACCCGTTAAGGTATCTATCAACGAATATATAGAAATTGCCAAGGGGTACAGTACTGATAAGAGTGCTGTTTTCGTTAACGGAGTACTGGATGCGATACAGAAAGAACTGCGGGCCGAGAACAAAATACGGAAGGTGGGCCGAGGTTTAATCGAGAATCCCTAATTTCACCCCCATACTTTAGGACAATATTATGACAAGAACCACCTCTAACCTCATAGCCTTTCTGGGCGGTTTTGCTGCAGGCATTACCGTGGGCATTCTCTATGCACCGGACTCCGGCAAGAATACGCGGGAAAAGATCCGCAACCGGCTGAGCAAGTATTATGACCAGCTTAAAAACGTGGTGCAGGAGAAACAACAGATACAGGACCAGGGAGATTATCTGAGTTCTTACAAAGAGCGCGAGGATTATCGCAAGGCCCAGGAACTTTTAAATGAAGTAGAGAATATATTGGATGAGCTGAAGGGCAAAGACAATGCCACAGCCTGATCTTGTGTTTCCTAAAATGATCCGCACCATGAATACGCGCTTTCTGATGCCCTATGTTGTCGCAGGCATGCTCTTTATCTGGGGCTGCGGCAATGAGCCTGCAAACCAGGAAAAGACGGAGAAGAACGCCCAGGCAACCACGGCCACGGAATCTTCTGCCCATGACACAGACGGCCCGGCAGAAACGACCACGCCCGGCGAACAGCCTGCAGACCCAACTACGGCACCCAGTGGTCCGGCCCGCATACAGTTTGACCGCACCAGCCACAACTTTGGCACCCACAAAGTGGGAGACAGTGTATTTACCTTCTTCAACTTCAAGAACCTGGGCAGCGAGCCGCTGGAAATTACGAACGCCAAACCCTCCTGCTCCTGCACCGGCGTGCAATACCCCAAGGGCCAAACCTTTGGGCTCGGAGAAGGCGGCAAGATCCGTATAGCTTACCCCACCAAAGACAAAGTGGGCTTCAATGCCAAGAATGTGCTGGTATTTACCAATGCAGACAAAACCCCTGTAAAACTGAGCTTTCAGCTAGAAGTAGAAGAATAAGCCCCAACCTTATGATGACCAAGCGCATGCGATACCCTCTTCTCGCCAGCTTTTTGTGTGCACTCCTGCTGGCCGCCGGTTGCAAGGAAGCCGAATCTTACAAAGGCACGGATACCAGTGCAGACGAAACGGCCAAGCAACCCATCACTACGGTGCGGTTTGACCAGACCCTGCATGATTTCGGAGAAATTCCCGAAGGGCAGATTGCTACACACCGGTTTGAGTTTACCAATACTGGCAAGTATCCCCTGCAAATAGGCCGCGTGCAGCCCACCTGTGGATGCACCACACCCGACTGGAGTAAAAAGCCGATTCCTCCCGGCAAAAAAGGATATGTAGAAGTCAAATTCGACTCCAACGGCCGGCCCGGCGCAGCCACTAAAACAGTGCGCGTGGTGGCCAATACAGATCCCCAGGAAACGGTACTGACCTTCAAAGCTTCTGTAACCGGCAAACCATAACCGTTAAAATCATACCATCTCATACACCTCTGTTTATGTTTACATCTACGCTTCTTGAAGCCGCAGCTCCCCAGGGTGCCGGTTCTATGCAACTGGTCCTGCTCGTGGGCATTGTCGTGATCTTCTATTTTTTTATGATCCGCCCGCAGATGCAGCGCCAGAAGAAAGAGAAGAATTTCCGCAGCAGCCTGGCCAAAGGAGACAAAATCATTACCATAGGAGGCATCTACGGCCGCATTGCCAGTGTTGAAGAAAACACGGTATTGGTGGAAGTGGACGATAACCTGAAGCTCCGCATGGACCGCAACGCCATCCGCGAGAAACAACCCGAGAAATAAGCCCGTAGCGGCTATTTTTTGCGTCAGCCTGTGTAACTTGTCCCTATGCTGCGCAGGCTTCGTTTTCTCCAGTATTTCCTCATCACTTTCCTGCTGTGGGTAGCCATCCGTCTGGTCAATGACTACACCACTACCCTGCAGGTACCGGTAAAATATGTGAACATACCGGGCAGGATGAAGCTGACAGAGGAGCTACCGGAACACCTGACCATGAGTATAAAGGGCCGGGGACAGGATATCCTGCTCCCTTACCTGAATATTTATCTGGATACGCTGCATATAGACATGAAAGATGCATTGCGGCGCAACTACCTGGTAACCAATAACCTGAAAGAGATCTTCAAGTCTCAGCTACCAGAGTCTTTCAGTGTGCTGAATGTGCACCCGGACACTATACCTGTCTTTTTCATAGAAAAAATCACCAAGAAGGTGCCGGTAACGCCCCAGGTCCGGCTCAAAATGGACGCCGGCTTTCTTGTCTTTCGCCAGCTGAGGCTGGAACCGGACAGTATCGTACTGACGGGTACAGAGCAGGACCTGCGCTATATCCATAGCTGGCCCACGGAAGACTTTGCCCTAGAAAACGTCCATGAAACCGGCAGTTCACTGGTACCCCTGAAAGCCAGCACAGACCTACTGCTCAGTCACCCCACAACCAAGGTCTTCTACCGGGTAGAACGGTATACAGAGGTATCCAGGAAAATAGACATCCAAGTGGTCGGCTTGAACGAACGGCAGGTACGTATCTTGCCCAAAAGAGTCACGGTAAGTTACCTGGTACCCCTGGACCGTTACGAGGAACTGAGCACGGTCCCGCTCACAGTACAGCTCAATGCCCGGGATATGCACCCGGAAGCCAACCTGGTGGCGCCCACGGTCCCGCAAGTGCCGGAAGGCATCCACCGCCTCAGGATATCACCAAGACATGTGCGGTTTGTACGCACACTCGGCGCCCAATAAGCTGTTCCACATATGAAAACCATTGGCATTACAGGAGGCATTGGCAGCGGCAAGTCCACTGTATCGCGTGCCCTGGCAGCCCTGGGATACCCGGTATTCATTTCTGACGAAGAGAGCAAACAGCTGCTGGACAAGGACTCTCAGCTCCGTGCGGCACTCAAAGCAGCCTTTGGTCAGGACCTCTATACCCCCGGCAATAAACTGGACAAAGCCCGGCTGGCAGCCATTATCTTTGGGAATGCCGAGGCCCTGCAGCAGGTCAATGCCCTGGTACACCCGGCCGTATTCCGGGCCTTTCATGCCTGGCAGGCGCAACAAGCCGCCGCCGGTCACCAACTGGCTTTTAAGGAAGCGGCCATCCTGTATGAAGCAGGTGCCGCCGCCGAATTGGATGCCGTCATTGTAGTCAGTTGTCCCGAAGAAGAACGCATCCGGCGGGTGACCGCCCGGGACGGAATATCCCGGGAAGCCGTGCTGGCCCGCATGGCCCACCAATGGCCGGAAGCCCAAAAGGTAGCCCTGGCAGATTATGTACTCATCAATGACGGGCAGCAACCGGTGCTGCCCCAGTTACAGCATATTTTGCAACAACTGCTCAAAGGAGCATAGCTTCCCGCATAAGATTCTACCGCGCATAGCAAGCACTACAGACAAATAAAAAATACCATTAGATTTGTTAAACGCAAGGTTATCTTTGCACAAGCATATTTTGAATACATGGAACTGGCTACCGAATTTTCCCAACTGCTGGAGCGTTACCGCCATGAGCGGCAAAACCCCGGCATTACCGAAGGGCAGTTCAAAATATTGCTCCTAATATTCCCCGCTATCCTGGTATCCCAGGCAGACGGGCATATCGATACCAGTGAAATGATCCAGCTGAACAAGCTGACCAAGCACCTGGCAAACAAGCTGGCATTAACGGAAGAGATCGACCTGCATGGAGAAATACGGTACCTGTCCTGGAACGCAAGGGTGTGGCGCGGTTATTTCCTGACGGCCCTGCGCGTATTCATGGCAGAAAACAAGCTGGAAAACGAGGTCGTAGACCTGATGCTGGCTGCCGCCAGCTCCAGCACGGGTAATGTCATCAACAATATCCTGATGCGTTCTGCCAACCCCAATGTAGACATGAACAAAAGCACTATTAAGCCCGAGGGTGAGGTGGAGTTTATTTCTGCCAAAGAAAAAGCAGAGATCAACGCCATCGTAGAATACATGGGACTGGCCGAGGACGAAGCCATCAGCTGGAAGTTGTCCCACGTCCTACAATAGTTGCCGGCGGCTCACCCACTGCACCACTGCCTGGGTAGCCCCCCCTCCCCGCCGGATAAATTTTAGCGCCCGCTCTCCCTTTGCCACATGCACAGGAGAAAGCTGCTCGGCCTCGCGTATCGCCTGCACCCATGTACCGGCTTGCCGCACCTCTGTGGCTCCGCCTGCTGCCAGTAGAGCGGCAGCTTCGGGGGACTTCTCATGATAAGGACCATACAGGGTGTGCACTCCATATACTGCGCTCTCCAGTATATTGTGAATACCCCCTTTCTCCAAAGCGCCCCCTACATAATTAAGGCGTCCATAGCGGTACAGGCGCGCGAGGAGGCCTACGGTATCCACCACTAGTATCCTGGCGGCTGGCTGCACAGGCAGGGCTCCCCCTCCCCTCTGCCACTGGGACCAGCGAACAGCGATGCCCGGCCAGCGCTCCATGATCTGCTGCACCCGCCGGGCACTCACCTCATGCGGAGCAATGATCAGCGCCATATCTCGCGGCCAGTAAGCCGTCAATGCCGATTGCAGCAGCGCTTCGCAAACGGGGTAGGTACTCCCGGCAACGATGGCCCACCTGCCCTGCAAAAAAGCCTCTATGGGCACTATAGGCTGGGCATTGGCAGCCACCTGCTGCACCCGGTCAAAACGGGGATCTCCGCACACGGTAGTGGCAGAATAGTCGAGGCGGGTACGCAACAAATCTGCCGTGCGGCTGTCCTGGCAAAAAATATGGCTGTAGCTGTGAATCAGCGGCTTATACAGCGGCCGCAGCCAGGCCCTGAGCACAGCAGACCGGGGCGTGAGACAGGCCGCCAGCAATAAGACAGGTGTTCCCCGGACTTTGAGAGCAGACAGATAGTAGTACCAGAAGTCATATTTGACGAAAACAGCCAGCCGCACCGGCACGTATTGCAGAAAACGGCGGGCCGTCCGGGGGCCATCCAGGGGCAGATAGTAGACTCCCGCACAAGGATAATCCTTGCGCTGCTCATAGCCGCTGGGAGAAAAGAAAGTGACCACTACCGGCACCTGCGGGTATAACCCGCGCAAAGCCTCCAGTACCGGCCGGCCCTGCTCAAATTCTCCTAAAGACGCTGCATGCAACCAGAGTACCGGCTCCGTAAAGTGCATAGCAGCCAACTGTTGTTGCCAGTCCCGGCGGCCCTGCCGCCAAAGCTGCGCTTTGGTATTGCCCAGGCCAGCCGCCAGCCAGATGGCGCACCGGTATAAACCAAGCCCCATGCGGTAACCGGATAGCCAGATCACTTTCAGCACGCGCCGCATCAATAGTAGTAATACTTCTCCGGGGCTACATTATACAACGGCAGGACCCAGCCCAGCCGCGCACCCCAGGTAATATCCTGGCGGGTATCCGTATCCTGTAAGCCGGTATCATAGTCCCAGCTTCTCCTGCTTTTGGTGACGTTATAGGCAAAGTCTGCAGAAATGAAAAAGTTGAGAAAACGGCGGTTACCATAATACTGATACCCGATACTGGCCACGCCCCCCAGGCCGTTGGTCAGCCGGTCATAGCCTTTGAGCATGTCTTTGCTCAGATAGGGCATCTGGGCATAAGCGGGCACTTCTATCTTGATCTTGTGCTGGATAAACTGTATGCCGCCTTCCAGGAACACGCCGCAGTTGGGGTTTTGCTTGCCCAAATGAAGCTGGTGGAAGATATGACCTATGCGCAGAGGTATGGCAAAGCCCCGCATATTCATACCCGGGTAGATAATATCGCCATTGCCGTCTATCCACCCGCCTACGGTGCGGGTATTGCCGTCACCGTCTGTCCAGCTATAGAGGTAGCCCAGGTGGTTCAGCATATCCTGCTCGCGCACATCGCTCCCCACCAGGAACTGCCAGCCCACATTAGCATACCAGTTGCTCTTGTGCTTGTAGCCTGCAAATATTCCCAGACCGCTATGATAACCAAACCGGCTGGCCAGGTCTCCGCCGGGCATATATGCCTGAAAGCAGGGTCCCACGGTGATAAAACTGATACTGGAATCTGCCATGCTCACTTGTGCATGCGATGCAGGCAAGACCCACATAAAAAGTAACACCGCAATAGCAACTATCTGCATGGAATGTGTAGTTTTGCCCTCCGACCTAAATTTTCTATTCACCCACAAGTATAATCAATTCCCTGGCATGAATATTTCTGTGATTGGCACCGGATATGTTGGACTGGTAACCGGTGTATGTTTTGCTGAAAGCGGCAACAATGTGATCTGTGTAGATAATGACCCCGAAAAACTCAGGATACTGCACAGCGGGGACATTCCTATTTATGAGCCGGGTCTGAAACCACTCTTTGACCGCAACGTCAAGGAAGGCCGCCTGCACTTTACCAACGATCTGAAGCATGCCGTAGACAACTCGGACATCATATTCCTGGCACTGCCCACTCCCCCTATGGAAGACGGCTCTGCAGACCTCAAATATGTGCTGGGCGTGGCCTCGGATATTGCCGGCCTGCTGACAGACTACCGCGTACTGGTCAACAAAAGTACCGTACCCGTAGGCACTGCCGACAAGGTGCGGGAAGCAGTAGCCGCCAAGACCCAGGTGCCGTTCGACGTCGTATCCAACCCCGAGTTCCTGCGGGAAGGCTGGGCAGTAGAAGACTTCATGAAGCCCGACCGCGTGGTTGTGGGTACCCGCAGCGACCGTGCCCGCCAGATGATGGACCAGCTGTACAAGCCGTTCGTGCGCAGCGGCAACCCGGTTATTTTTATGGACGAACGCAGTTCTGAAATGACCAAATATGCCGCCAACAGCTTCCTGGCCACCAAGATCACCTTCATGAACGAAGTAGCCAACCTGTGTGAACGGGTAGGCGCTAATGTAGACCTGGTACGCAAAGGCATAGGCACCGATACCCGTATCGGTAACCGCTTCCTGTTTGCCGGCGTGGGCTATGGCGGCAGCTGCTTCCCCAAAGATGTGCAGGCCCTGCATTTCACCGCCAACGAATATGGTTACCGATTCCAGATACTGGATGCGGTAATGGAAGTCAACGAGCGACAGAAGTCCGTTATCGTCCAGAAGATCCAGCAGGTATTCGGCAAAGACCTCAAAGGCAAGAAGTTTGCCATGTGGGGGCTTGCCTTCAAACCCAATACGGACGACATCCGGGAAGCACCTGCACTGGTGATCATCAACGCCCTTAAGGAACTGGGAGCGGAGATCACGGCCTTTGACCCGGAAGCCATGGCTGCCGTAAAGAAATACTACCCCAACCTGGGCATTACCTATGCGGACAGCATGATGAGTGCGCTGGACGGTGCGGATGCACTTCTGGTCGTCACGGAATGGAACGAGTTCCGCGGTGCGGACCTGCAGCAGGTCAAGGCCAAACTCAAGACACCCGTGCTGTTTGACGGTCGCAACGTATTTGAGCCGGAAGAAGCCCAGCAGGCAGGATTCCTCTATTACTCCATCGGCCGCCTGCCGGTGGATGGCCGATAGTGCCGCTTCGTGTCTGGTGATTGCAGGCCTTAGGGACTATGCGTATTTTGCATATCTCCAGCTGTTGTTATGGACGACGAACCTTTACCTGGCAAACGACAAAACGTCTTTAAGACTGCCCTGCACAAGATCCCCGCGCGTCTGAAATGGGTAGCAGGAGTGTGGGTACTGGGCCTGCTAGTCAACCAGTTCCTGCGGTGGGTCCTATACCTGGTCAATCCGGGCGAGTTCGCCGAGATCGACCTGTCCGGCATACTGCCGGTGACAGGCACCGCTCTGCGGTTTGACCTGGCTACACTTACGCTTACACAAGGCCTTCTGGCTGTTGCGGTATTACTACCTCTGCGGGCTACTCACCCGGGATATTACCCAAGAGTATGGGCCTTGCTGGCCACATTGTCCGCACTCCCCATGCTGTTGCTGAATGGGGCCGATATTGCCTACTTCCCCTTCACACACCGCCGCAGTACATATGAACTGGCAACCATGACCCGGGAAGTAGGGCAGCTCAGCGGCAGCTTTATGCTGGAATACTGGTGGCTGACCCTGCTGATATCCGGGCTATGTGTGGCTTACTTCTGGCTTACGTGGCGTTTAGGGCGCCATACGGCACCGGCAGCAGATACCCCCAGAGCGCTGTGGCAGCCTATAGCCTGGTGTTTGCTGGTAACCGGGTTGCTCTTTCTTGCCTACAGGGGTGGGTTGCAACAGGTACCCTTGCGGCCGGCAGATGCGTTCAGGCACCGGCATTTTGTAGCGGGGCACCTGGCTTCCAATTCTGTCTTTACGATCTACCATAGCCTGACCCAGCCCCCGGAAGCCGGACTGGCACTTGACAACCAGGGAACGCTCCCTTTGGCGCGTTATATGGTAGCAAGTACCGGTGAAGTATTCCCCGACAATGCGTATACCTTCTGGCGCAAACGCACGACCCAGGGCCCTCCCCGTCGCCTCAATGTAGTGGTCATTCTCCTGGAGAGCTTCTCAGCCACTTATGTGGGCGCACTGAACCATGCCCCTGCGGATAAAAGTCTGACACCGCACCTGGATGCCCTGTGCCGCAAAGGATTGCTGTTCACCAGCTTCTATGCCAATGGCAGCCGCAGTGCAGAAGTATTCCCGGCCATACTGAACGGATTGCCGGATATGTATGCCAGGCCCATTATTGGTTCAGATATGGAAACACACTACCCGCACGGACTGGGGCACATCCTGAGGCAACAGGGATATACTACCGCCATGTTCCATGGGGGACGGAACGGCTCCCTGGGGCTGGACACCTATGCCCGGTTCAGTGGCATTACCTACTACTATGGCAAGAATGAATACCCCGAAGCGCTGAGAGACGATGATGACAACGGCGCCTGGGGTATCCATGACGGCCCATTCCTCCACTATGCCGCAAGTAAATTCAGGCAACTGGCGCCTCCTTATTATACCGTGCTGTTCACTCTCAGCAGCCACCACCCCTTTGTGTATCCCAAAGGAGTATACCCGGATATAGACGAGCGCAAGGACCTGAGGCCCTTTGAAAAGACAGTGCTGTATACAGACCGCAGCTTGGGCAGGTTCATGCAGCAGATGGCTACACTCCCGGAACATGACAGCACTGTGTACCTTATCACGGCGGATCATAGCTTCAACCAGCCGGGAGACCCGCTGCCTCCCTTCCCGGAGAATTATCGCATCCCGTTGCTCATCTATGCCCCCAAACTGATACCTACGGGCATTACAGAAGTGCCGGGCACCCAGGTGAATATTCCCGCCACAGTATTACAGCTGCTCAACATCCCTGCCAGCTACGCCGCTATGGGCGCTTCTTTGCTGGATAGCTCCGCTTTTCATTTTGCCATCAACCATTACAGCAATCTCTACAGTTTTGAAACCCGGGAATGGGCATGGTTAACCAATTTCGAGGATTATAATCAATACATGCGCCGGGAAGGAACCACATGGACCTCTGCCCCATCTATGCCACAAAACCTGCAACAAAAGATGCGGGCATTTCTCCTGCAAGCCTATTATAGTGTGCGTCACAATCGTATTGCACCCAAACCCTGAGGTAATGACACAGAAGTTCACACCTACAACGGTATCAGCCGCCCAGGGCACCCACTGTCTCAAACCTTACTTTTTATCAAGGTCCAACAGGGGCGCATATCTGCAGGCGGAGACACATGGGAAAACACTCATCCGGTAGAAATGGGTAATCAGTGCCAACCATGACCCCTCTGTATGATAAAGTGCTGGTCTACTGGAATGTGCGGGCCGGACAACCCGGCAGCACACGCCCCCGGCAAGTGCGGCAGTGGCTGGAGCAGCGGTGCCGCCAGGTGAGCTGGATATGGTGCGGACGCGGGTACCCGTCGGCAGGAACGGAACTGGAAACCGCCATACGATCGGGAGGTCTGCAACTGGTAGTAGCCGCAGGCGGCGACGGCACGCTACATTATACGGCAGCCCTGCTTGCGCATACCGGCATCGCTATGGCCATATTACCCTGCGGCACAGGCAATGGCATAGCCCGGCACTATGGCATCCCGCTGAAGCTGCACCGGGGGCTGAAGCTACTGGAGCACGGCCGGATACAGGCTGTAGACCTGGGCCAACTGGACCAAACGATATTTATGGGCTTTATGGGGCTGGGACTGGATGCCGTGGTAGCCAGCGCATTTGAAACCACGCCGGGGAAACGGAACTTCCGAAAATACCTCCGGCTGAGCATCCGGGCGCTGAGACACTACCGACCGGTCCCGGTACACATTCAATTACCGGATGAGGGCACGGTACACATAGAAACCCAGGCGCTTCTGTTCAATATCACCATCACCAGCCAGTTTGGCAGCGGTGCCCGCATAGCAGCTGGCGCCACCGCCACGGATGGCCTGCTGGACGTATGCGTGCTGCGCAAGCACCCGCTCCCGGCAAGCCTTCTGCTGGCAGTGCGGCTCTTCAGGGGCACGTTAACAGGTAGCCGCTACTACAAGCATATCCGGGCAAAAACACTGGTGCTCACTTGCGATACACCCTGTCCCCTGCAACTGGACGGAGAACCGTATCCCGCCTGGACAGGCACACAACAAGTACGCTGCTTCCCCGGGTCATTACAACTGGTGGTACCCCGGGATCACAGTTTCTAACGTGTGTACTACCGCACCACCGGCACCAGCCCCCTGACGCCCATATCCACAGGATTCTCGCCCAAGGTAGGTTCCCAAAGGCCATTGCCATTGGGGTCGTTCCACTCAAAACTGTTATTGACAGAGAAGCGGGTTTCTATGGAAACATCCCCGGTCTCATTGCCGGTGATGACCAGCGGAGGATCAAACATACCGGTTACCACACAGGAACCCTGCGGGATAGGCGAGGTATCGGCAATCGGGTTCACCACAGTAGTTGCGGCACTGCTCCCTGTATCCAGGTTGGTGTAATGGGGAGACAGGTCTGTATAGAAAGCCCAGAATCCCTGCAGGCGGTTGCCGTTGACGTGTATCTGTTCCCCGCCTTCGGTGATGTTCCCCACATAGTTGCGATATCCCAGGTAAGAGCGCAGCACGCCGATGCCATCCAGGTCGCCGGCAGGTGTGCCCGGCACATGCAGGGCGATACTCCCCTGCTGGTAGGCCAGAGACACCCGGATATACTGGTAAGTACCAGGGGGCACGTTGCGCAGCGAAATACGCACATATTCACTCCCCTGGCCTGCATAGGTCAGTTTACTCATATCAATAGCCTGCGCGCCCCCGGCTGTAGTGCTGGGGCTATTATACAGCACCGCGCCTTCTCCCAGCTGTGTATGCGCTGTGGGCGCCAGCTCAATATAATGCACCGCCATAGCCGCCACTTCCGGCGTCTGGGCCGCATTCCCGGCGCCAATACTACTGGGATTACCCAGGTTATCCAACCGCACCTGGTTTTCATCAAATACCATGTAGAACACCAGTGCAGGATCCTGCTGGGTCACCGCCTCATCTTTCTGGCAACTCCACAACAGGCTTACTCCCAAAAGCAAGCCTAAAACGATAACTTTATTCATATAGCCGACAGATTTTGCCCAAATATCTCTATTTTCCTGTATAGTCTTTATCAAAACACGGACGCCTCCGATAACAACCGCGGCTAATCCAGCAGCCCATATGCACTAGTCATAGTCATAGATAGACGGCTCCTGCCTGGGCACCTCAAACTCTCCGGAGTAATCTTTATTCTTATAGCGAAAGTTGTATTTGTAACGCCCCGGGGCAAACTTGGCCAGGTATAATTGCACCCCATATTCGCCTTGCTTACGCACTGCAGAATGGAACCATACCTTCTTGCCATACTTGTCCCGCACCGTAAATTCTATCAGGCCCTCAAAGCGCACCCAGTACCTGATCACATAGCTGGAATCCTCTATCCCGCTGGAGATCTCATAAAACTCCATGCGGTCCTGGGCCTGCATGGACCAGATACCCCCGGTAACAAACAGTACGGGTAATACGATACCGGCCAGCGTTTTCATCACTTGAATGATACGGGAATGCAGACAAATGGTTCTACCACTCCACGGGCTTGTTATCCAGCCACGCCTGAATGCCGATCTCAAACTCAACCGTCTTGCGGCTGTGAGCACCTATGCGGGCGGCAAAACCCAGTGCATCATTGGCGGGCATATCCGGCACATCTGCCAGCAGGCGCTTCAGCAACTCCAGGGTACCGGGACTATGGGTAACGCACAACTGCCGGGCAAACTCCCGGGTAACCTCGGCAAGCTGCCCGGCAGGCACCAGCTGATCTATCATCCCCAGCGCCCGGGCCTCTTCGGCAGCAAAGACCCGTCCGCTCAGGAGCACCCGCCGCATCACGGCAGGGGCGAGGCGAGCGGGTAATAACGCAACTTCCAATGCAGGCACAAACCCCCAGCAGACATCCGTGTAACCCATCTGTGCCGTATCATCTGCCAGCACAAAATCACACATCATGGCCAGCGTACAACCACCGCCCAGCGCCTTTCCGCATACCTGCGCGATCACAGGTTTCTTATGCCGCCGAATGCGCAGGAACAACTCGGCCAGGTGTCCATTATCCAGCAACTGATCTTCCAGCGGACGAGGCTGCAAGTCCTGCAGGTGATGGATATCCATCCCCCCGCAAAAAGCATCGCCATGCCCTGTGAGGACAATCACCTTCACCCGGGGATCGGTCTCCGCCGCGGCAAGGGCTTCCTTCAGCTCCCGGATCAAGGCATAATCCAGTGCATTATCCTGTCCCGGGCGGTTCAGCTCCAGTGTGGCCACCCGCTGAGTAATATCCACCTTCACTATTTTCTCGGTTTCCATACAACAAAGTTATCCTAAACCACTGCTCCTGCAAGTACAGGCATCTGCCCCGTTTGCCGCCGCTGTATCCAGCGCCACAATACCGCCGTGCCTGCCGCCAGGGCAAGCGCCAGGAGCCATGCCTGGGGTTCTGTAAGGTGCAGCTGCAAGGCTCCTGTGCCGGGCAAAGAGGCCACCCAAACGGTAAACGCCTGCATAAAGACGATTCCTTGTGTAAAGCACCAGGCAAGCACCTCGCCCACACCCGGCAGCCAGAAGAACAACAGCAGTGCCAGTCCTACCGGCATGAGCAACACCAGCAAGGGCAACAGCACCAGGTTGGCCAGCAGGAAATACAGGGGGAAATCTCCAAAATGCAGCAGCACCAAAGGCAGCGTGGCCACCTGTGCCGCCAGGCTGGCGGCGATCAGGCCCCAGCCATGCCGGACCAGCCAATAGCGGGGAGCAAAGAGCCGGTTCAAAGCATCGCCCAATGTAACCAGGCCGAATACGGCAGCATAGGAGAGTTGCAGACTCATAGAATACAAGAGTCGCACATCTGTCAGTACTTGCACCGTGAAACAAAAAGCAATGACATTCACCATAGATACCGGTCTCAACAGGCTATAGCCCAGCATCAGCGCGGCTGCCATAAATACCGCTCTGACAACTGAAGGCGAAAAGCCGGTGACCGCCGCATAAAAGATCATCAGCCCCAGGATAAGCACCCGCTGGGGCCACAGCCATTTGCCCATAGGCAAAAAGCGCAATAACCAGCCGACCAACAATGCCAGCATGGAAAGATGATGCCCGGACAATGCCAGTATATGCGCCACCCCGCTCAGGGCAAACTGCTCCCGCAGCTCCCTGTTGAGGTCTGACTGCTGCCCCAGCAAAAGCGCCCTGCCCAAAGGGGCAACCTCCGCCGGCAGCACGTCATCCAGTTTGTGCGCCAGCTTATTCTGAGTGCGGGCAAAAGGCAGCATCATGCCACCACCCGGCAGGGACTGGAAACTCCGCACCTGCAGCTTATGGGTAATACCCTTGCGGTGAAGGTATTGCTGGTAGCCATTGGTATCGGGCAGGGCAGTAAGCCGCCCGGTCATTACCCAGCGTGAACCCACCAGCCAGTCATCCGGCTGTTGTCCCGCAGCACGGGGCAGGTAAGCCACTACTTCACCGGATAGCGGCTGCCAGGTGCCGTCTGCCAAACGGGTATGGAGCTGCACCCAGGTATAGTAGGCAAAACGGGTCTTGCGCAACTCGCGGGTTTGTTCCGCCTGCATTGTGAGCGGAGCCGACAACACATCTTCACCCAGGTGCATCACATTATCCGGACGGGTATGGTAAGCGATCCCATAAAGACCGGCCACCGCTGCGCACAGGAGTGCACCCACAGCCACCACATACCAGCCTCTTTGCTGCAGAAGCCACCCCAGCACCCCGCCGACCAGGGCCAGGCCACCCGTTGCAGCTGCCAGTCCAAAGCCATTCCCCCACACATCGGCTAACAGCAGCGTACCCATGACCAGAAGGCCAATCACAACAAATGGATTCTGCTGCCAAAAGCGCATATACAACTGCCCTTAATACAAAACTCCCGCATGCATTACATGCGGGAGTATATCTTGGAGGTACAAGGAAAGACGTTGTCTATCGCAATTTCAGGAAACCGCCGCCTACCGTTACCCGCAGGTAACCACCAGTAAGATTAGCAGTCTCCACACGGGCAAGCTCGGTGCCGCCATCAGACCACTTGGTGCCGCCCATCCCAAAGTATCCACCCAGTTCCAGGCCAAATGTGAGCCCGCCACGGGGGTTCTTGGTCCATTTTGTACCAATACCCACCTCAATCAATCCCTGGGTAGCTTCATACTCCTTGCTTTGCACGGGTTCAATAGAAGATTCTCCGAAATTGATGGGCTGCGGACGATAGTTGTCGATAGTCAGTTTGCCATTACCCATAAAGTGGTAAGCAGCAAACGGATAGAGCATGAAGTTGCTATTGAACACATACTCGCCTTTATCACTGTTCCAGCGATAGCAAGCCTTGTTGATCAGCACAGCGCCCACGCGCGCGCCAAAGAACTGCCAGTTGGTATGCGCCATACCCAGTTCGGGCTCGGTACCACTGGCAGGACCCAGTGCAATACGCCGGTTGTAGTTGAGGTTCATGCCTCCCACGCCTATCATGAGCCTGGAGCCGATGATCACATCTACATGGGCGCCCAGCAGCATACCCAGCGGGTTATTCTTATAATCGGCCGTAAAAGTGCTGTCCAGACTTTTCTCCAGATTGGATTGCATACCAAAGGTAAAGCCGGGGTTCAGCTGGGCCATTACCCCGAATTTGGTCTTAACCTTTACGCTCACATGATCGCGCGTATAAGTAGTGGGCACCCCATTCTCCGGCACATCCAGCGAGGAGTCATCCTGGGCAAATCCTGGAGCAGAAGCGAATACTGTCAGCAACAGGAGGGATAGTAGGTTTTTCATGTACAGATTTTAGACGCTCTTGCAAATATACAGAAGTGAATGGCAACGCCAAATGATTTGCGAAAATGTGGGAGAAAGATAAGGATGTTTACAATATCTCCGAGAGGGGAAAAGTGCGGTCACTGACAAATCCGCCTTTCTCGGTCAGCCGCACAGTGCCGCATTCATTCAGGGGATCATGCTCATAGAAGATCACCACTTCCTCACCGGCCAGCCAGGGCAGGAAGTGCTGGCGCTCTTCCAGCGTGAGCAGGGGCCGGGTATCATATCCCATCACATAAGGTAGCGGGATATGCCCGAAAGTGGGGAACAGGTCTGCTGCATAGAACAGGGTGCGGTCTTTCAGGGTAATCACCGGCAACTGCTGGGCCTCGGTATGTCCGTTGACAGTGCGCAGGGCAAAGCCGGGGAACAGTTCCATATCGCCATCCAGCAGCTGAAGCTGGCCGCTGGCGGCAACAGGCTCAATGTTCTGCCTGAGGAAACTGGCTTTTTCCCGGGCATTGGGCTGGGTGGCCCAGGCCAGGTGCCTGCGCTGTAACCAGATGCGCGCGTTGAGGAAATTGGGCTCATAGCGCTCCGTGGCCGTATTATATACTGCCGTGCCTCCGCAATGGTCAAAGTGAAGGTGGGTAAGGACCAGGTCGGTAACATCCGCCCGGGAGAAGCCATGTTTAGCAAGCCCTGCGTCCAGCCAGCCTTCATTCTCCAGGACATAGATCTGGCGAAACTTGGCATCGTGCTGTTCTCCGATGCCATTGTCAATCAGCACCAGGCGGTCACCCTCCTGTACCAGCAGGCAGCGCATGGCCATATCAATGCGGTTATCCCCGTCGGCAGGGTTTGTGCGCTGCCAGATGGGCTTGGGCACCACCCCGAACATGGCGCCGCCGTCCAGCTTGAAACGCCCGGTCTCTATTACATACAACTGCATACTATCTGCGGCTTGGGTTAACTCATGGGATGCTGCAAATAACGGATATCTGGCCACAAAAGAAAAGGGCCCCGTTTTGACAAACAGGGCCCTTTTTATCCTTTACAATCTTGCTAACGGCGGGCCTCTTTGACCAACCGCAGGCTGACCACCTCGGTACCCTGTTGTAACACCAGGGTATAGGTGCCTGCAGCCAGTCCATCCAGGTTAAGGCGCCAGAGACCGGCGCGGGTATCGGGCCGCAATTGCTCCGTGCGCACTTCCTGCCCCAGGGTATTGAAGAAACGCAGGGTGGCGGTTTCTTCCAGGGGCAACCTGTAGGCAACGGAGACCTCTCCCTGTGCAGGGTTGGGGAAAAGGCGCGCCTGCAGGTGGGCCGATTGCGGGAGCATAGCCTCCGCTACATTGCTCAGGGTAGTATTGCCATTGAAATCCACCTGGCGCAGGCGGTAGTAATAGCGCACACCGGGCAATACCTGGCGGTCATCCCACTGGTAAGCACTGGCTGTAGCAGGGGTGCCCAGTCCGTCTACCCAGGTGAGATCCTCAAAGGAAGCGCCTGTAGTGCTGCGCTGCAGCCAGTAACCCGCATTGTCTGTCTCGGCACGGCTGGTCCAGTTCAGGCGAATGTGCGCCTGCTCAGGGGTAGCATTTAGCCATAGCGCTTCTACCGGCAACAATACCGGCACAAAAGCGGTAGCCTTCTCAGAGAAAGAGGTCATGCCGTCACGGTAACTGAGCAGCGGATCACCTGTTGACGGGAAGTTGGAGGGTCCACAAGTGCCCTGCAAAGCCCAGGGAGCTGCATCGCGCGTGACGATGGTCCACTGGCCGCCGTCCGTCAGGTTGGTATAGCTGCCCCAGGCATGCTCCTGCACCAGGTTATAGGTGCCTGCCACACCGGCACCTTCGGGCACGGTAGTCCACAAACCGCTATTGAGCATCTCCTGGTAAGTAGCCAAGGGCGTACAGTCGGGTCCCAGTGGCAAACCACCGGCAGAAGGATCGCCGTCCACATACGCCACACGAAGGGCAGTATGCGTAAACAGCGCGCCGGCATTGGCATAGGTATGCGTCTGGGGCATATAGTACCGCAGATCGCCGGGACGGCGCACGCCTGTAGGATATACATAGCTGCCCAGCTGGCCCATGGCCCGCACAATGGTGGCAGGCGTACTTCCGCTTTCATAGAACACATGCTGCTGGGCATTGGCGCCGGTAATCGCAGCCGGAGCCGGATTAAGTATACGCACCTCGTTGCCGGTGAAGATGCTGCCCTGGGTAAAGGTGAGGGTACCGGCAGCGCTTACCTGCACATCCGTATCAAAGTGTACATAGCCGTCTGCCGCATCGGTATTGATGAGCAGCAGGTCAAAAGGATTGGCAGCAGGATCAGTAACCGACAGCAGCCCGACACCACTCTGGGCACGCAGTTCTACCTGGCGGGTGCCGCCGGTTGCGGTCTCCAGCGTACCCTGGAGCACCAGCGTATCGCAGATGACCAAGCGGGCGCCGGCATGTGCAAACCGGAGATTACTGGCGCCCGATAGCGTGAGATGTTTAGCCAAGGCATCATAATTGCCAATGACCGGGGTACCATTGGTCACGGCTACCACATGGGTACAGTTGGGCACGCAGCCCTGGTCCCAGTTGGCCGGGTCATCCCAATCCCCCACGCCGCCTGTCCAGGTAAAGACGGTACCCGGAACAGGCGCGCCGATGGTAATGGTAACGGTATTGCTGATGACGGGTGTATTGCACGCCCCGCTCACTACTGTGCGGCGGTATTCATATACCCCGGCTGCGGTTAACAACGGCGGGTCATAGCTTTGGGTGGAAACGCCCAGGGAGGACCAGCCGCCACCGTCAATATTCACCTCCCAGTCATAGACATACACGCCTTCACCTCCCATAGGAGTGGTACCGGCAAAGAGTTCGGGATCGCCCGTACCACAGAAGCCGGTAACCGCAGGCGGCGTAATCGTATTATTGACCAGCTCGGGTTGAATGATAATGGTAACTGCCGGGGAGATGCTGGAACCGCAGGCAGCCGTCACCACCCGCCGGTAGAGATGCGAGCCTAATACGGTCAGTACGGGCGGATCATAGGTATCTCCCGTGGCACTCGGGATATTCATCCATCCTCCGGCATTCACGTTATTTTGCCATTGATAGGTGTATCCCCCACCCCCGCCAGCCAGCACGGCAGATGCTGTGATGACCGCCGGGTCACCCGATATACAGAACTCCCGCACGGCAGGTGTCTGCAGGGTGTTGCCGCTAATGGGCGTACCTGCCTGCAATACAATGGTCACAATATTGCTGGTATCCGCGGCACAAGTGGCCCCCAGTGTCACACGGCGGGTGTACTCATAAGTACCCGGCACCGTCAGCAGCGGCGGCGTATAGTTCTGCCCGTTATTAGTACCGGTGGCGGCGGCCCATGCGCCCCCATTGAATCGTTGCAACCAGGTATAAGTGGGTCCGCCGGTGCCTCCGGTGGGAACGGTTCCCAGAATACTCTCGGGCTGGCCGGTAGCGCAAAACTCCAGGGCCGAGGGTGGCGTAACGGTATTATTGGCAAGGGCCGGCTGCACCGTAAAGGTGGTGATATTACCGGCAAGGGCATCTCCGCAATTACCGGAGCTTACATACCTGCGGAAACGGTAACTGGCAGTGGCGCCTGCACCCACATAGACCAATACTCCGGGCTGGTAATCTTCCACGTTTGAGCCCGGGATATCGTGCCATACATTCACACCATTGGTGTCTACCTGCCAGCGATAGGTATAGGTGCCATTGCCGCCGGTGGGCGTGCTGGCGTTAATGATAGCAGGCTGAGCACCTGAGCAAATGGTGGTATTGGTATTGGGCACCGTATTGGTAGCAAATACCGGGTTCCAGGTAAATACTATCGTATCGGAGGGCACAAAGTCGCAAGGCACGCCCGTGGCATTACTGCGCACCAGGCGGCGGTACCAGCGGGTGATGGTACCGGTTCCCGGCAGGGCAGGCGCCGCTTGGGAAGCCATGTTCTGCGCGGTCTGGGCAATATTAGTAAAGGTCACCCCATCTGTGCTCACCTGCCACTGGTAGCCATATACCCCGGTGCCACCGGTGGGCACTGCTGCATTCACTGCTCCGGTGGCAGTAGTCCCGCAGAAATCCTGGCCGGTAGTGGTTAATATATTGTTCTCAACAGGCGCACGGACGGTGATACTTACCGGAGCAGTAGCCAGATCCACGCAATGCTGGCTGCTGGTCAACCGGCGGAAACGATAGAGGGTCTGTGCCCCGCCCACCAGCGTCAGCAGAGGAGGATCGTAGGTCTGGCCGGTAGCCAGGGGGATATCATGCCACACATCCACGTTATTGGTATCCACCTGCCATTGATAGGTATAAGAACCGGTACCGCCACCCAGCACACCGCTGTTATTGATCACGGCAGGGTCTCCGCTCTGGCAGAAATCCACGGCAGCAGGGGCCGCAAGGGTATTATTGGTCAGCGGAAGCGTAATGGTCAGGGCAACCTCATTATCACTTGGGGCATTCGTACAGGCTCCACTGGTCACCAGGCGGCGGAAGAGATAAGTACCGGGAATGGTCAGGGTGCCCAGGTCCAGATCCTGGGCGGTAAAACCCGTATTGCCGGAAGGAGGCACTGTGGCCGTTACATTTGTCCACGTCAGCACAGTGGGTGCACCCACGGTACGCTGGTACTGCCACTGGTAGGTATAGGCACCCGTGCCGCCGCTGGGGACGCTGCCGATAATGACATCCGGGTTAGGATTGCTAGGGGTGGGACAGAAATCGACCACTGCGGGTGCAGTAATGGTGTTATCTGCGATCACCGGCAGCACAGTGATGGCATTGGCAGCCATAGCGGTGGCCGCTACACAGTTTCCTGCATAAGCTATCCTGCGGAAACGGTAAGTGCCGGGCGTGGAAATGTCTCCCAGGTCTATGGTAGCTGCAGTGACATTAGCCGTAGTTGCGGGCACAGTGGCAGTCACGGAATCCCAGGTAGTGCCACCGTCCGTACTGTATTCCCAGCTATAGGTAATAGCGCCTGTACCGCCGCTGGCAGCCGTGGACCCGCTGACTGCGGGATTGGCACTACCGCAGCCTGTGAGCGCGGTAAAGGTCACCGCACCCGGGTTGAGCACCAGGGTAATGTTCAGGGATATGACATTGGAGGTATGGCTGCACCCGCTGGTTACTATCCGGCGAAACTCATAGGTGCCTGCCGTAGTGATGGTACCCAGGTCCAGATCACGGGCGGCAAAGCCTGTATTCCCCGTAGGAGGGGCCGTAGCCGTCACATTTGCCCAGGTAGTTGTGGGAGCGGTCACGCGCTGCCACTGCCACTGATAGGTGTAGTTCACGCCATCTCCGCCAGTGGGATCGCTACCGGTGATCACCTCCGGGTTACCACACACATTGGTCACCGCAGGCGCGGTGATAATATTGTTACCCACATTGTCAGCGCCAATGTTCAGGGTTACGGTATTGGTATACTCCGGTCCGCAGGGGCCGCGGGTCACCCGGCGGCGGAACAGGTAAGTGCCGGGAGTAGTGAGCACACCCAAATCCAGGTTCTGCGCCGCGAAATTGACATGGTTCACCGAAGTGGCCGGAGCAGTAGCCGCGACATCATTCCAGCTCACCCCGTTGTTCGTACTATACTCCCATTGATAGATATAATTCTCTCCGCCAGGCACGGGGGTGCGCTGGCCCAGGGTGGCCGCAGAAGAGGTATAGGCGGGGATATTGGCAGTTACACAATACGTAAGCTGTGCCAGGTTATTGAGGGTTCCGGGATTAATAGTCTGCCGGGTAAAGAACAGTACGGGAGTTGAGTACTGGGTACCGCAAGCCGTGACCACTCCCCGGCGAAACTCATGGTACTGGGTAGCACCTGCGGCGGCAATCACATCCGGGTCATAGTCCTGCCCATTGGCACCGCTGATGAGTGTCCATGCCCCTGAAAGCGGACTGCCTGTGCCCGTCCGGTATTCCCAGATATAAGTAAAAGGATCTACAATAGCAGGCGCCGAACCGGTGATGGCGGCAGGGTCGCCGCTGTCGCAGAAGTCTACCACAGCCGGGGCTGTGATCGTGTTATCGGGAATGGTTCCGCTAATAGTGATCGCCACTTCGTTGCTGAAGTCATTGACGCAGGCACCCAGGCTCACCCGGCGGCGGAACAGGTAGTTACCGGCCACATTGATGCGGCCCAGGTCCAGGTTTTGCGCAGTAAACCCGGCATTGCCATTGGTGGGGTTGGTTACGGGAGAGTTGGCTGCCACACTATTCCAGATGGTGCCCCCATCCGTGCTCCATTGCCACAGGTAAGCGGGCGCGCCGTTACCACCCACGGGCACTAAACCTTCTATCAGATCCACATCGCCGGGAGCGCAGTAGGTAGTGGTGGCCGGCGCGGTAATGACATTATCCTGGATAGGACGGCGCACACGGTAAACGCCCGTAGTGGCAATGGTGCCGAAAGTACAGTTACCAGACCGCACCACCCTGCGGAAAGCAAACAGGGAATCAGAATCCAGCGAAGCCACCAGGAGATCCGGGTCATAAGTGGTGCCAATGGCGCCGGGAATATCTACCCATGTGCCGCCATTGACCTGCACCTGCCACTGGTAAAGGTTGACACCCATACCGCCTGTGGGCACCGTAGCGCTGGTAATAAGGGCAGGGTCTACCTGCTGGCAGTAGTCGGCAGCCGCAGGCGCCGTAATGGTATTGGTACCTGCCATAGCAGGCGTCCATGACACGCGGATAGGCGCTGAGTACACATAGTCACAAGGCACGCCCGTAGCATTGCTGCGCACCCCGCGGCGGTAGTAGCGCACCACTTCCGTAGCTGCCGGAATCGCAGGAGCAGCCTGGCTGGGCAGGTTCTGGGCAGTAGCGCCAACTACATTGGTATAGCTGAGGCCCCCATCCGTACTCACCTGCCACTGATAACCGTAAACACCCGTGCCCCCCGTAGGAACCGAACCACTGATGACGCCGGTAGCCACGGCACCGCAGATATTGAGGTCTGCAGTCGTCACCAGGTTATTGTCAACGGGGATGCGTACCGTGAAGGAGATGATATTGGAGGTATTCTCGCAGTTCCCGCTACTGGTGATGCGGCGATAACGGTAAGTGGTCTGCACATTATTTACCAGGTTGAGCACCGGCGGGTCATAACTGGCCGCCATGGCACCGGGAATATCATACCACACATTAGTGCTATTGGTATCTACCTGCCATATATACGTATACACACCGCTGCCGCCGGTCTGCACGTTGCCCGCAATGTTCAGGGCATCGCCAGATTCGCAGATCTCCACGGTAGCCGGAGCTGTGATCGTATTGGCGGAAAGTACCGGGTTCCAGGTGAATATGACCGTATCCGAGGGGGTAAAATCGCAGGGCACGCCCGTGGCGTTGCTGCGCACCATACGCCGGTACCACCGTGTGACGGTACCAGACCCCGGCAGGGCGGGAGCGGCCACATTGGTCATGTTCTGGCCGGTCTGTGCAAAATTGGTAAAGGTCACCCCGTCCGTACTCACCTGCCACTGGTAGCTATAGACGCCGGTGCCGCCGGTGGGTATGCTGCCGTTGATCACGCCCGTACCACCGGTGCCGCAGATATCGGTCACTCCGGCAGGCACTAGTGTATTGCCGGCAACAGGTGTGCGCACGGTATAGGTAACGATATTGGTGGCGATATCGCTGCAATGCCCGCTGCTGGTCAGCCGGCGGAAGCGATAGAGGGTCTGCGCACCGGCCACCAGGTCCAGTACCGGGGGATCGTAGGTCTGTGCATTGGCACCGGGAATATCCTGCCAAATGTCGACATTGTTGGTATCCACCTGCCACTGGTAAGTATAGGCGCCGTTCCCACCGCTTAATACACCGGTATTGGGAATGGTAGCGGGATCGCCTCCGGAGCAGAAATCAGCCGCTGCCACAGCGGGCTGTGTAATGGCATTATTGACCAGTGGCGCCGTGATCTCCAGGGTAACTTCATTACTGGCATTATTGGCGCATACCCCGCTGGTCACCAGGCGGCGGAACAGATAAGTGCCGGCAATAGTGATATTTCCCAGGTCAAAGTCCCGCGCAGTGGCGCCGGTATTACCCGTGGGAGGCACGGTAGCAGATACGCTTGTCCATGTGAGAACGGTGGGCGCACCCGCTGTACGCTGGTACTGCCACTGATAGGTATAGGCACCCGTACCGCCGGTAGGGTCATTGCCTACGATGGGGTCCGGATTGCCGCAAATGGTGGTGCTGGCCGGAGCCGTAATGGAATTCACCACCTGGGGCAGGAGGTTTACGGTAACCACCTGCGGGCTGATAACAGGTGTGGGACACAAAGCAGACCAGGCTACCCGGCGGAATTCGTAGACTACCGTGCCGGTGGTGGCATTGCTCAGGGCGGGGGGATCATAGGCCTGCGTGGTGGCCACATCCGTCCAGGCGCCGCCGTCTATGCGCTGCTGCCATTGATAGAAATAAGGCGCGCCCCCTCCATTGGTGGCCGCGGCTGCGGCCTGGTTGGGCGGATCACCTGCCGCGCAATAGGTATACGTATTGGCAGTGATGTTATTGGTGACACCCGGCTGGATGGTAATGGTCACAATGGTACTGGTGCTATTGCACAATCCGCTGCTGACTATCCGGCGGAAGCGGTAAGTAGTGGTCACACCTCCGACCAGGGATAACAAGGGCGCATCATAGTCGCGGGCCACAGCGCCGGGAATGGCCGTGTACACAGTGGTGCTGTTAACAGACATTTCCCACTGATAGGTATAGCTGCCTTCCCCGCCGGTGGGCGTGCTGCCCACAATAAGGTCGGGATCTCCCTCCTGGCAGAAGTTTATCACGGCGGGCGCCGTCAGGGTATTGGTGCCGATGGCGGGGGTTACGGTGAGGGTAACCGTATCGCTGATGGAACTGGTGACGCCGGTACAAGCGCCGCTGGATACGATACGACGATACTGGTAGGTAGTCAATACCGCGGGATTAAGGGCCGGGGGATCATAATTGATAGTCGTGGCCACATTTGTGAAAGCGGCACCATTGATACTCTGCTGCCACTGGTAGGTATAGGCACCGGTACCGCCGGTGGGCGTGCTGCCCAGGATAACGGTGAAATCTGCCGAGGCGCATAGACTGGTGGCAAACGGGGGGGTAATGGTATTGCCGGCAACAGGACTGAGCACGGTAATGGTCACTTCATTGCTGATGTGGTTCGTACACGGACCGGCACTTGCCAGCCGGCGGAACAGCCAGGTACCGGCAGTGGTCAGCGCCGGAGGGTCATAGGCCTGGCTCTGGGCACCGGGAATATCCGCCCAGCCGCCGCCATTGACATTCTGCTGCCACTGATAGGTAATGGGGGTAAGTGCGCCCTGCCCCACCGTGGGTACGCTACCCGCTATGTTGGCGGGATCACCGTTAAGGCATACGGTAGTGGCGGCAGGAGCCGTAATGGTATTGTTGGCAAACCCTACGTATACCGTGAGTGTGACTTCATTGCTGCTGACCTGCTGGCAAGTGCCGCTGGTCACCTGGCGCCGGAAGGTATAGGTGGTATTATTGCCGCCCACCACTCCCAGTACAGGCGGGTCATAATCGGCACTCTCTGCACCCGGGATATCTTCAAACGCACCTGCATTAACCCGGTATTGCCACTGGTACAGATAATTCGTGCCATCTCCGCCGCTAAGTGTGGGAGGAGTAGTCCCTGTGAGGATATCGGGATCGCTGCCTGCGCATAACTGAGAGACGGGACTGCTGATGGTATTATTGGCAATGAGATCAGCCGCTGTGACGGTGAATCCGATGGTATTGCTATAGCTGGGAGTACAATTCCCGCTCATTGCCACCCGGCGAAATTCCACGGTGCCTGTCACGGAAATGGCATCGCTGGAATAGTCTATGCCGCCACCTACAACAGTAAAGGGACCGCCGTTGTCGCTGCGTTCCCATTGATAGGTATACGTACCTGTGCCGCCGATAGGGGTAGAGCCCGTAAGGTCTACAGTACTGTGCTGACAAATGGTTGAAGGATTTGCGGTGGAAATGGAGTTACCGGTCACCGTGGGGTTTGTCGCCACCGTAACATCTGCTGTGCGGGTAGTTCCGCAAGCATCCTCCACCAGCACGGTATAGGTATTCGAACCGATATTGACCCCATTTGAAGTTACTGAAGCACCATCGCAGGTAGGAGCGCAGGTCAGATCGGTGGTGGGACTCCAGCTATAGGTATAGGGTGCCACACCCCAGGTGGCAGTAGCCGTAAGCGATACGCTTTCGCCCTGACATATTTCCACAGTAGGCAGAGTCCCTACACTGGGGGCAATGACCAGCTCCAGGTTTCGGGCAAAGATGGTTACAGAGGCATCTCCGGGATTGGAGAAGAAACAACCGGCATCCGCACAGTTACCCCCACCGCAATCAGAAAAATTGCGGATACCTGCATTAAAAGTCACTGTATAATCCGTGCACTGCGGCGTAACGCAATCTGCCAGCCAGGGTACGCCCTGGGGATCGTTCAGATCACTGGTGATACCGCAGGTACCCGGTCCTGTCCCGCCGCAAGCCCCTGCCGCAGAGCCGCAAGGGCCCACAAACTGGTAGCCGGTATTCCCTACCCAGCAGGGAAAGCTGGAGCCCGAAGGAATGCAAATACTAAAGATACATAATCCGCAGGCGCCTGTTGCACGGGAAGTACCGGCAACCCGCACATTTTCTACACGATAGCCCCCCGGCACAACAATATTCAAATCAGGACCCAGGCAAGTGGTAAATGATTGGCTGCCATAGGTTGCAGGATTGGCTGCACTCACAGACACCTGGGGATCTATCAATACCGGGTAGCGCGTAGCATTTGCCCTCAGCAAATTGGTATGTACTGCCAGGCCCAGGTACCACCTGCCGTTCTCCTGGCGGATACGATAGCCATAATGTAGATCCGGCACCCCGGCGCTACGAAATTCGGCCACTAGTGCCTGGCGCTCTGCATCGGTCAAAGCAGCCGCTTCTCGCGCATCTGAGAGCGCAGGTTCATGAAAACGGACAGCGGTCTCACCCTGCACATCCAGGGCCACCACTTCTCCGCACCAGATGTCATTGGCAGCCATCCGGCCCCGGCCCTGTTGCAGGCTCCACCCGGCAGGCAAACTCACTTCTTCTTCCCAGAGCATCCAGGAATCTGCATCTACATCCGGACGGGTATGCAGCAGGTAACTCGTTTTCAGGCTGCCTTTCTCAAAATCCAGCCACCTGTCCATTCCCGGTAAAACCGAGGGAGACACTAATCTCTGGAGACCTTCCTGCACCGGGCCGGAGGCAAAAGCAAGCTGGCCTATGTGCTGGGGATTCCTACCTATTTGCCACACCTGTACCTGCTGGTTCCAGCGCACTTCCTGTCCCCCCGGCAGATTCACCCAACTGGCTCCCGTATACAAATCTGCATAAGCAGGAAGCAGCTGGCGCTCGGCGGCATACAAACGGCCCGTCAACAGACGGGGAGCAGGATCGGATATCCGCCAGTAGCCCTCCGCATCACGATAATGCAATGGGCCATCCGATTGTTCGATAACCAATGCGCCCGGATCTTCCGGAATAAAATAATAGCGCACATTTTCCTTGCGCAGGTGAGGTTGCTCCACGCAGGTGAGGCAGCCCTGAGGTTTAATGGTACTCCCTGCATCCGGATGTTGGGCACTCAACCGGGCTTGTAATCCCTGCTGGTGAAATGATGGGCTTATTTCAGGTGCACGCTGCCCTAAGGATTGAGGATCACGCTGCGCATGCAACGCACTACACAAACTGAAAAGAACAAGAAGACCTGAACGTAGAATACATTTCATACAGGGAGCTGCTTTGAAACAGGTTAGTAAATCAGAAATACGTGAGAATAGTGAAATATACTCAAATGGTGTATGTAATAAATTTCGGCACCATACGATATACTCTTTTTACAAATATACCACTATATCAGCAGAATCTACTTATGCACACCCAAAATTCCCACGAATATATTAATAATCAGAAAATTCGGTGCTACTCTAGTAAAAAAACGTTAAAAAACGCAGGCAGCGTTCTAACAGGACAAAAGCCAGGGATCCATTTCACCGGACGGCACGGCCAGTTGTTTGCACATGATCTGAAAAACAAGACCGGGATCTTCACCTAGTGCAGGCAAACCCAGCACACGTTCCTGCACCAGGCCATAGGGTTGTACCTGGCGTTGCAGGCGCAGGATACGCTCATACCTGGCCGGGTGGTGCTGCACGGCAGCGCGGTCCAGCTTACGTCCCAGGCTATCCCAGAACCGTTGCTGCCGGGCCTGCTGCGCATGCACATGTTTCTCCAGTGTTACATCCGTCTGGCCTGCCAGGCGGGCAAGGGCCTCCATCAGGTGCCGGTGGCCGGCAGATAATTCCTGAAAAGCCGCCACATCCCGCAGTTGGGCTGCCTCCCGGGCGCGTATAATCTCCGGCGCTTGTAACACATAGTCCAAACCGACTTCCAGGGTATTCAGCATATCGGCCTCCGCCGACCGGAGCGCGAGGGCAGACAAACGAGGCAGGAGTACAGGATAGAAAATACCCAGTGCATCGAATACAGGTTTCAGCTGCAGCCAGTAGGCCAGCTCGGCATGCCCGCCGATATAAGCCAGATTGGGCAAAACAGACTCCTGGTATACAGGCCGCAGTGCAGCATTGGGACTAAACCGTTCGGGATGAGCGTCCAGCTCTGCCAGCAGTTGCGTATGCGTCCAGTGCAAAGGGGTATCCTGCGCCCAATAGTGCCCGTTGTCTGCGATCAAACGGCTGCGCCTGCCCTCCGTGAGGTAAAAAAGGTTCAGCGGCCGGTGTTTCAACTGCAGCGGGTAACCCAGTTCCTGCAAACGGATATTGGCCTGATCCATACCCTGAGCGACGATAGCTTCTGTAAGCTCCCGGCTGGCCACAGGAGCAAAGACTTCCTTCAGCAAACGGTCATCGGGGTCCAGTACCAGCATTCCATACGGACCCAGTACAGCCTGTAGCAAAGACTGAAAGGCGCGTCCCCAGGTGCGGTGCGCCTGGTAATGCTGCCAATATGCTTCGGGCAATAGGGGGAGCGATCTTATTTCTGTCACATGGCGCCCTACTGCGCCCGCGATAGAAGCGCTGTAGCGCAAAGGCTGCTCCCAGCCGGTCCATATATGGTTAACTTCGTCGGCATCATGGTCTTCCCCGGCCATCCAGAAGACAGGTACAAACCGGTGGCCGGGGTACACCTGTTGCAACCGCTGCACCAGCTGAAGGGTACTGAGCGCCTTGTACCAGGTATATAAAGGCCCGCCTGCCAGCCCGGCTTGCTGCCCGGTAGTAACTGTAAACGTCTGAGGGTTCAATAACGCGTCCAGGTTACCGGCGGCTCTCTCAGAAAGTCCCAGGGGTTGCAGCTGCCTGCGCAAAGCGGCTACGAGGCGAGATCTGTCCACCGGGTATCTCGCACGCGCAGCCATAACGGTCTCCCAGTCTGGATCCATAGCAGGAAAGGTATACAGCGGAGATAATTCCGGTTTACCTGCCAGGTAGTCGGCCACCAGGGCAGGACGAGAAAGCGGGAGACAATCCATGCGGCAAGCTTAACGATTTTCCGGGGCAGAAAGTGCAGGGTTACCCAAGCTATCTGCATCGGACCAGCTGCAGGCACTACAGTTCGCCATACGGATTAATGCGGCGGGCAGCCTGTATGCCCAGCACCAGATCATAATCGGGATAACACCATATCTCCGTATCCCCCTGCCAGCGGCGCTGGGCAGGCATCCCAAACAACTGGTGGGTTTGAAAAGGGGCACCTTGCCAGCTGCCATACTCACTGGCAGCCTGTGCCGCCTGGTAATACCAGGCCGACATAAATACGCCCGGCTGCTGCACCCAGCGGGCGGCCAATTCTTCCCAGGCATTGGCCAGTTCTTCCCTGGGCATGCCCGATGTCTCTAACCGGCGGATGAAATACCTGCCCAGTGCGGGCACCGCCCACTCCGCCGCCAGGGCTCTGTCCGACAGCAAACTATCCAACCCAAGCCAATAGAGCGAGAATGCCTTGCGCCGGCGCCAAAGCACCTGGCCGTCCAGGCTGGCATATAGTTCGAGCAGATATTCACCGGGGGGAAGCTGTTCGGTAAGCAGTACATCAGCCAGGACATTCCTTCCCTTTCTGAGCTGAACCGTCTCGGTATACTGCTGCACGGAGACATATTGCTGAGCCACCTGCGCAGGCGAGCTGGGGGGCTTCTGATAAATGGTAGCACGCAGGCTTACCGGCTGGGCCTGCGGACTCTCCAGCTCCACATACCACCCCATACCCGGGGTATTGGCGGGCAGATAGGCAGATACCCAGGGTTGCAACCGGCCAAAGTCAAAACTGTAGTTGGCCGAAAGCAGCAGATCGCTGCCCGTCAAGACAATAGCCTTCTCAGGGAAAAAGTCGAGACTGAGGCGTTTGGCGGCCATAAACTCGCCGCCCACATCACGGGCATCTACACGCAGGGTATACCTCCCGTAAGGAAGATCCAGCCATTGTTGCAGCACAAAATACTGCTGTACCAGGGGCAGGTTCTCCACTTGCTCCAGTACCGGCTGATGCGGAGACAACCAAGTGCCCTGCCGGTTACCGGCTTCATCCCAGCAGGAGACCTGCAGCTCTACAAATGCACGGCAGCGAGATTTCTGCGCCGCAAAATGGAGATCCGCCGCAGGCACACGCACCTGCACCAGCGCCTGTGCGCCCTGCAACCGGCGAAAGGCCAGCGCCTCTGCCTCAAAGACGGGCTGCGCCGCCAGTCCCAGCGGACTGAGCAGCAGGCACCACATCCACCACTTTGGCAAACAGGTCATATTCGGTAGCATCGTAGATCTCTGCCTGGCAAAAATGCCCCACTTGCACCAGGCCTTGTAAGTGCACCTCGTTATCCACCTCGGGACTATCGTATTCCGTGCGGCCCACATACCCCTCTCCTTCTGCACGGTCCACCAGCACCTGGAATGTGCGGCCGATCAGGCTTCGGTTATAAGCGGCAGAAATTTCCTGCTGCACCGCCATTACTTCTGCAGCGCGGGCTTCTTTAACTTCCTGCGGCACAGTGTCCTCAGACTTTGCCGCATGGGTATTGTCCTCATGGCTATAGGTGAACACACCCAACCGCTCAAAGCGCGCCTGGCGGATAAAATCCAGCAAAGCCGCATGGTCAGTATCCGTCTCCCCGGGGTGTCCTACGAGCATAGTAGTACGCAGGGCAATGCCCGGCACCCTGGCCCGTATGGTGGCGATCAGCTCCTCCGTTCTGGCACGGGTAATTCCCCTTCGCATAGCCTTGAGAACGGGATCTGCAGCATGCTGCAAGGGAATGTCCAGGTAGTTGCAGATATTAGGGCGGCGGGCCATGACCTCCAGCACCTCCAGCGGAAAGCCGCTGGGATAGGCATAGTGCAGGCGGATCCAGTCCAGCCCGGGCACATCAGCAAGTGCATTCAGCAAATCTGCCAGCCTGCGCTTGCCATACAGGTCTATTCCATAGTAGGTGAGGTCCTGGGCAATGAGCATGACTTCCCGCACGCCCCTGTGGGCAAGCCAGGTGGCTTCCTGCACCAGGCTTTCGATATCCCGGCTCTGGTGCCCGCCCCGCATCAGGGGGATGGCACAAAAACTGCAGGGACGGTCGCAGCCTTCGGCTATCTTCAAATAAGCATAATGGCCATCCGTTACAGGCTTGCGTTCTCCTACCAGCTCATGCTTGTAGTCGGCCCCCAGCGCCTGCACCAGGTCCGGCATATCCCGGGTGCCAAACCAACCATCCACTTCAGGAATCTCCTCGCGCAGTTCATCGCGGTACCGTTCGGAAAGACAGCCGGTGACAAACACTTTCTCTATCAACCCCTCGCCTTTGCGGCTTACATAGTCCAGAATGGTATTGACGCTCTCTTCCTTGGCACGGTCTATAAACCCGCAGGTATTCACCACCACCACTCCGGCACCCGCGTCCTGTTCATGCACGGCATCCAGTCGATTACCCTGCAACTGGGTGAGCAGCACCTCGGAATCTACCAGGTTCTTGCTACAACCCAGGGTAATGACATTGATGCGGGGGGAGGTGGCGTGGGGCCGGGTCTTCATGCAGGAAACGGGAACAGGAAATCTATGGGATAACTACAAAATTACGGCTAAAGTAATTCACATGACGCGCCCCCTGCGATGTATGTAGTGATAGTGGTGTAGGAGAAAAATACTATTTTTGAATGATGTCAGATTCCCCGAAATATGTGGTGGCCGGTATCGGCACGGATGTGGGCAAGACAATGGTAAGCGCAGTGCTGGTAACCGGCATGGAAGCAGATTACTGGAAACCGGTGCAGGCAGGCACTACCCCTCAGACAGACAGTGCACGCATAGCAGCCCTTACGGGAGTTCCCGCCAGCCGCATCCACCCGGAGGCCTATCTGCTGAAAGCGCCCGAAAGCCCGCATGCCGCAGCAGCCAAAGAGGGCCTGGAAATTGAGGCGGCACGTTTATACGCATTGCCCCAGACTACCCGTCCGCTGATCATCGAAGGGGCCGGGGGACTAATGGTGCCGCTGAACGAAGAGGTCTTGTACCTGGATATCCTGCGGGAATGGCGCCTGCCAGTCATCCTGGTGGCACGCCTGTACCTGGGGGCTATTAACCATAGCTTATTATCCATTGATGCGCTGGAAACCCGCGGGATAGAACCGCTGGGCATTGTTTTCTGCGGAGAACAGGCCCCCGACATGGAGCAGTTTATCCTCAATTATTCAGGACTGGATAAGATAGGTCATGTGCCTCTATTTGATTCGGACCCTACGCCGGAACAGTTAAAAGAAGTGTTTGACCGGCACTTTAACCTGTAGCCCAATCTCCTATTAGCCCCAGATCTGTTTCGATACCTTCTGCATTACAGGATTGGGAAGGACTTACCAGTGCTGCGCAGGAGATACCAAGACAAGTCCGGCATGACGGGGAGCAAACACCCCCTACAAACTGCCTAAGCGAAAAGGGCGGCCCCGCAGGCGAACCACCCAAAACCCCACTTCCATTGGATCGGTATCTTTTACCAGATCCGGGGCACTGATCATCCCGTATCTGGCTGGCAAGAATTGCCGCCCCGGCAGGAGCCTTGATTTTCGGCGTACTTTTTATCGTACCAATAAAGAACCCGTGCAATACCATATGCCACTATGCAGGGGGAGGGATCCTTCGCTTCGCTCAGGATGACGCTGCGCGAGGCGGGGGCGTATACATAAAAAAGCCCCTCCTGGGAGGGGCTTTTATCTTTCAGGAAAACCGGATGGGACCTAGCGGCCAATGGGTTTTACGTCTTCCATCTTTTGCCCGGTACGCATAGGCTGAATCTCCTGCATAGTGGTGGGGCCACCCAGCGGCTTCAGCTCTGTTTTTTGCTTATGTTTATTACTGAACAAGCTCTTACTAGCAGGCTGACCATACAACTCAGGCGTAAAGTATTTGCCACGCATGGAAGCAGGTTTGTCAATCTCCACCTGACGCTTATGGGGATACTGCTGCAGATAAGGATCATTACGTTCGGCATATACTACCCAGCTGATCTTCTGCCCGGGGTTTCCGCCTGCAATCACAAACCGGTCTCCCTGCAGCTCTTCCTTGATATAAGCATTGGCCTGCTGGCCGATAGCCGTAAGCTGGTAAGTAAAGTTGATATTATTGGCAGTCACATAGTTTTTGAGCGTTACCACAGCCTCGCCACTGGCATCCAGGGTAATAGTGCCACGGTACACATTCAGCACCTCGTCACTTTCCAAAGCAAAGTGGCGCAGAATTTTATTGGCAGGATCCTGCGGGTGGTCTATGACAAAAGGTTTAGTCCCGCTGGCACCCACATCCCCCTGTGCATAAGTACCGAATGTAAACAGCCCTCCTATTGGAGCTTCACCCAATACGCCAACGCTGATCAAGGGATCTACAGCCTGGCCATAAACGCCCACAGGAATAAATACAAACCCTGAAGGTTGATCATTGATACCCGCCACACCATAACCAGCATCAGTAAGGGCAACACCCCATACACCATTTACACCGGAGCCTACGACACCACAACCGTCTGTGGGGAAAGATCCCAGAATAGCAGTTGCATTATTACCAAAGCCCAGCAAACCGATACCAGATGTCGCATTAGTACCCACACCTTGTACCCCATAAGTGCTGCCTTCACCAGACACACCGGCGCTACCGCCCAAGGCAACACTCAGGGCGCCATAGCCACGGATACCCGCGGTATTGCCACGGCCAATGACCCCGGCACCTGTAGCTGAAATGGGGAAACTCGTAAGGTTATTGCCCAGACCAATGATACCAATGCCATTAGCCACAGTACTGCCCTGGAAGAAGCCGCCGCGTAGCGTACCAAGACCCAGCACACCGGCACCCTCAGCAGGGCCCACCAATGCCGTATTATTTGCCTGGCCTACTACCCCAAACGAACTGGCAACGTTAACACCCAGACCATATATACCAAAACCGCCACTGGCAGAGCCGGCACCTACGACACCGTTCAATGTACCTTCGGCCACCACGCCACCGCCTGTGGTGAGGCTGGGCGTAAAGGTTGTAAGATTATTGCCCAAAGCGAAAACACCGATACCAGTAGTGGCAGTCGTACCGTTGGCTTGCAAACCATAGGTAGCGCCCGTACCGCTTACGCCCACGCTACCGCCGGCGACTTGCGTGCGGGTACCCACACCTGTCATCCCCACTACCAGACCTTCGCCCCGCACACCGGAACCGCCACCACTGGTACGGCCCAGCACAGCGGCGGCATTGTTACCAGCCACTCCTGTGGGAGAAGTAATAGAAGCTTCAATGGCCACCACATTGGCCACATTATTGGGGTGACTGGCAAAGATGGCGCGGGTAGCGTCTACGGCAGGTGCCGTCACATGCAATCTGTGCGTGGGCGCAGCCTGGCCAATACCCACGTTACCATTACCGGTAAAGGTGAGGTTAAAACCTGCCTGGGCTACATCCGTAGCACGCAAGAGCGTGCCGCCCAGCTCTACGGCGCCAGTACCACTGGCCGTAGTATTCAGGCCATTCTGGGCATTGACCGTAGAGGCCGCCCAGGTACCATCACCACGAAGGAAATTGTTCTGCTGACCTGCCAGCGGCTGGGGAACGATACCCGCAGTACCGTTGGCAGCGCCGGTGGCGCCTACCATCGCTGCAGCTGTAGGTGCAGCCGCCCAGGTGCCGTCACCGCGAAGGAAGTTGTTCTGCTGACCTGCCAGCGGCTGGGGAACGATACCCGCAGTACCGTTGGCAGCGCCGGTGGCGCCTACCATCGCTGCGGCTGTAGGTGCAGCGGCCCAGGTGCCGTCACCGCGAAGGAAGTTATTCTGCTGGCCTGCGGCGGGTACGGGAACGATACCTGAAGTACCGGGCGCACCGGCAGAGGCGCCGGTCATCACAGGCGCGGTGATTGTACGGGCCGTTGTGCCATTATAAGTGGTGCCTGTGGTAAATGCAATGCCGGCACCGGCGGTAAGATCATTGGGCGTAGGAATAGCCGTGGGAGTCCAACTGGCTCCATTAAAGATAAGTATCTGTCCCAGTGTAGGGGCGGTAGCGGATACAGGGGTAGTTTGAATTCTACTGACAACCGTAGAACCGGGTGCACCGGTTACATCTCCGGCCAGGTTATCGACGCTGAAAGTAGTGCCCGTGAGCGTAAGACCCGTACCGGCGCTATAATTAGTCCCGGCATCTGCAGCGGGTTCCCACTGGCTCAGGGCGTTGTTCCATTTCAGTACCTGGCCGTTGGTAGGGGCGGTATTGACCACTGCGCGGCCTTGCAGCTGGTTGGCGTTCCAGAAGGCAGCAGTATTATTAATGGTAATGGAAGTACCTGTGCCCAGCACAGCCCCGGTACCATTGGTAACGGTTGCTATGGTGGCAGGGTTGGTCAGCGTAAGATTACCGGAAGTGGGTGCAGGCACGGCAGTGGGCTCCCAGCGGCTCAGGGCGTTGTTCCAGGTAAGCACCTGGCCATTGGCAGGCGCCGTATTGGCCATAGCACGGCCTTGCAAACGCTCCACTACGGTAGCGTTGGGTGCACCGGTCACATCTCCGGCCAGGTTATTGACGCTAAACTGCCCTGCGGTAAGCGTAAGGCCGGTACCAGCCGTATAGGCAGTCCCGCCCGCCGTAAGGCTCACCCAGGTGGGTACGCCGGCTACCATCATCAGGCCCTCAAAATCTGCGCCTGTATAACGGATAGCACCCAGGCTGGTAGCGGCAGTGCTGCCGGTATTGCCCAGCTTAACGGCCCCGGCCACATCCAGTTTCTCCACCGGGTTGGGCACTCCTATGCCAAAGTTGTTTTGAGCAAACAGGGCAGGCGCTCCCAGCAGCATGAGCACCCCCAGCAATTGTAGTTTCTTTACATTCATAGCAACAGAATAAGGCATTTTGAGTATGCAAACGATTTAGCTGGTGAAGATAAGAAAGATGACTGCATGAACAATACCTGCCCGCTAAAAAAAATTCTGTGCCAACTATAGACAAGGGTGTATTTTGCAGATTGTCA
>JAHBTG010000024.1 GCA_019638695.1 Bacteroidota bacterium
AACCTCCTGCATACAAAGACTAGGATTGCATCCTGGATACGATACTCGTTGTGCTCTGGCCCTGCACCAGGGGAATGCGTTCCACCCGGCCCCCATAGGCCATTACCTCCTGTGCCCCTACAATCTGCTCCAGCGTATAATCTGCTCCTTTGGCCAGCACATCGGGTCTCAGGGTGGTGATCAGGTGCAAGGGGGTATCTTCCTCAAAAATGACCACCGCATCTACACAAGCCAGCGCCGCCAGCACCCGGGCACGATGTGCGGCTTCCTGGATCGGCCGGGCGGGGCCTTTTAACCGCCGCACGGAGGCATCGCTATTGATACCCACCACAAGCCGCTGACCATAACCGGCGGCGGCTTCCAGGTAGGTAACATGACCGGCATGCAGCAGATCAAAACAGCCATTGGTAAATACTACGCAGTCGCTTTTGAGCCGCCAGGTATTTACCTGGCGGATGGCCTGTGCCAGGTCTGCCGTTTTGTATGAGGTATCCATAAACAGGAACCTATTGCCTGACGACCCGATGTGTAATCTGCTGGCTGCCGCTCTGCACATGGAACAGGTACAGCCCTGCGGGCAGGTGCTCCAGCGAAACGGGCAATACATTCTCACCGGCATGAAGTGTAAATGACTGCGGAGCAATTACCACGCGGCCCTGCATATCCAGTACCTGCACCCGTGCCGGCACGGGCTGCGCGGCCACGAGCAACAGGTCTACGGCACCGGCAGTAGGATTGGGCATGATCACAGACTGTTGTACGGGCGTCTGGCGGCCGGCACGGGCAGTAGGCAAGCAGGCATCTGTGCTTTCAAATACACTGATATTATCCAGGAAGATATTTCCTCCCATACCTGTGATATTGAGGAAACGCAGCATCAGGGTACCCCCCAGCAGTTCAGGCTGCACACAGGTGGTATCCTTGCGCCAGTTGCCGTTTCCACTGGGGAATTGCCCTGTATTCGTGGCTTCTGTGGTTTCCAGTATGCTGGCCCAGGTGTTGAGATCCAGCCCCCCTTTTTTCCAAAGCGTGAACCAGCTGACCCCGCCATCGGGTGAAGCTTGTATCAGCAGAGTATCGGTATAGATGAGGTTGTTGCTGACGGGTGTAGCGGTGGCTCCATTATAACGCACAGGGCGATAGTTATAAGAAAAGGCTACCTTGAGGCCCTCAGCCGCATCCGCATCCAGGTAAGGCAGTACGACGGCGTCCCGTTGCCCCAGATCCGGGTATACGGCATTGCGCATGACCAATGCCCCACTGGCAGTGGTCTCTCCGCTGCTGGCGCTGTATTCCCAGGTGAAGGGGGAAGTAAAGGCATCTGCCTTACCGGCATCCGGGTTGTCAAAACGCCACCCACTGGGAAGCCCGGAAGCGAAGGTAGCCGTGAGCGGAAAGGTCTGGCGTTCGTCAGAGATGACGATATAGTCTTCCAGTGTCACCTCCGAGGAGCCCTCGAAGTTGGTTACCCGCAGGGTAACGTCATAGCTGCCCGGCGTATCCCAGGTCACTACAGGACTGGGCTGGTCGCTGGTAGCCGGAGTTCCGCCTTCAAAGGTCCACTCATACGTCTGGGCAATGTTGCGGGAATAATCCTTAAAGGTGACGGAAGTGCCGGTATAGGCATGCGTAAGGGTAGCCGCAAAACGGGCATCCAGGGCTCCCCAAAGACCTATACCCGTAAGCTCATGGTTTTCTTCCTGCCACATATCATAGCGGCGGGGTTCTCCGGGTGCAGCAATAAAGCTGTGTGCACGCGCACGCTGGCCGGCCGTGAATAAAGACTGGCGAACAGTGGGCGTAGAATAGTCCATAAAATCATGATGGAGATCCGCACGGTCATTCGTCTCCGCGCAGGAATTGAGGCGCGCCAGTGCATTGGCAAATACTGCGGGATTGCCGCCACGGCCTACTGCCGGAGGAGTATCGCACACCCAGTCCCCGGAAATATTACAGGGCGTGGTATGGCAGCTGCCCTGGAAAGGATGGAAGAGGCCCAGCCAGTGGCCCAGCTCATGCACAGTGGTAGATTCCCAGGGAGAATCTGCTGAACCCTCTGTGCCCCAAAGACGCCCCAATATCACAACACCATCGGTATTGGCATAAGTGGGATGAACTGCACTGGGGAAAGCAGAATTGGGAAACTGGGCATAGCCTCCCAAAGGCAGACCGCCGCCACCCGTAATAGAGCGGGTGAGCCATACATTACAGTAGCGCTCTGTATTCCACCGGATGGTGTTCTTCAGTGTGGCATTGTCCGCATCGCTATTGAGGTTGGCCAGGGTACTGTTACGGGTATAGGTAATGCCTGTGGTAGGGTTCCCCTGGGGGTCTATAGTGGCCAGCTCAAACTCCACGTACATATCCACCCCGGCACCGCCATGATAGGGAGAACCCGGGTACTGGCGCAGCTGCATATTAAGCAGCGGAAACATACTGCGCACCTGAGCCTCACTCAGGGAGTCCACCTGTCCGTTCCCGCTATGGATCACATGCACTACCACGGGAAAGAGGATACGATCAAAATTCTCGCCGCTGGAACGCTTGTTTACCTGTTGCAGGCGCTGCAAATAGGCCTGCTGGTGCGCCCGATAAGCCTCGGTAGCCATTTCTTCCGGCGACACCTCGTAATGTGACCCGCACTGGAGGTCCTGTGCCATGGCAGGAGTCAATAACAGGGGAAGCAACAGGGCAAGGAATACCTTTTTACTATTCATAACAAAACAAACTTGGCGTCTAAAGAAAAAATGAAACAGCGAAGGAACACAAAAGCGATTGGCAAACCAAATATGATTCCATCAGAGGATTGCACTATTGTTTAACGAACCTGCGGGCAGATGTGTTGTTACCTGCAGCAAGCAATAAGGTATAGATACCCGGGGGCAGATGGCTTGCCTCGCACCACAAACGCTGCACACCGGCAGCCACCGGCAAGGACTGCACGGTCTTGCCCTGCACATCCAGCACCTGCAGCTCTGCGGGCGACGCCAGCGGGGCATTCCACTGGAGACAGAGTTTATCGCGCACAGGATTGGGATACACAGACAGTTGAGGCCATACAGAGGCTCTGTCCCTGCCCACCTGGGAGTTCTCCGTTACAGACACATCATCCAGAAACAGGTGATTGCCATAGCCGTTCTTAGCCGCAAACCGAATGCGCACCGATTGCCCGTTCCAGGCCCGCAGGTCCACCAGTTCATCCCGCCATTCCTCTTCCGCAGGGGTAAAGACATAGTCGCCAGGCGCATTCACTACCGGGTTCACCTGTGGAGTGGTCATCAGTTCCTGGCCGCCTTTCTGATAGGCCACATGCCAGGTAGCGCCATTATCTGCAGATACTTCTACCGACAGGGTGTCTGTAAACATATGAGCCAGTTGCAAGCCGGCTCCTATATACATGGCAGGGGCATCTTCTGCTATATATAACGGACTGTAAGCTACCGAGAAGGATATGGCAGCATACTGTGCCGGCAACGTCAGAGGAGGCAGTACCAGCCAGTCCGTGGTATTGCGGTTCTGATTATCAAAGAAGGGGACATGAGCGCAGCCGTCATTGAAACCATAGGCGCCCACATCTGCGCGGTGCTGCCAGCCGGGCTGTATCACAGAAGAAACATCCTGGCTCACCAGCTGCCAGCCTGCTGGCGGAAAGGAGGTGCCGGAGAAGTCCTGGGACAGCGGCAGGCTGGCCTGCCCGGCAGCGACAGTGATGAAGTCTTCCCGCAGCAGGGAATCCTTGCGCCCGGAAGCATTTTCCACCACCAACTTAACACTGTAAGTACCGGGAGTACTCCAGGTAACCACAGGACTGGGCTCCAGGGATACGGCGGGGCTGCCCCCTTCGAACTCCCAGCGAAAATGCTGGGGCTGTCCCATGGAATAGTCCTGAAACCGCAGGGACTGCCCTGCGGCTATGTACTGCAAGGGCGCCCAAAAATACGCCCGAATGCGCCCCCATTTGCCGCAACCGGCAGCTTCCAGGTTTTCCGGGGCATACAAGCCTATCCGCCTGTCTAGCAGGGGGTCCTGCAGAGCCGAGAGGCAGCGGGCCATCTGGCCGGGTGTAAACTCATTGGGATGAGCGCTCACGGAATTGTAATCCATGAAGTTGCGGGGATTCTCGGCACCGGCGAGCAGTTCGCTGGCGCAAAAATTATAGCGCACCGGGTCATATTTGAATACAGACGCAGAGGTAGGGGTATCACATACCTTGTCTCCAATATTGAGACAATCTCCCATGCTGCAGTTCAGGCTGTCAAAAGGATGGATGAGACCTAGCCAGTGACCCAGTTCATGCGTGGCAGTGAAGTTGTACACTTCTGTACCAAAGTTACTGAATTTCACCACCACACCATCGGTACTGGGGCGGTTATCCCAGGGGTACTGCGCATAGCCCGCCAAAGGGCCGGCTCCGCTCTGTATGGTATTCACTACCCAGATATTACAATAGCGGGTACTGTCCCAGCGCGAGAGGGATTTGAGCTGGTAGTTATCTCCCGAAGGATCGGAAGAGGCATAGTCTGCGTCAATATTAGCGAGGGCATCCTGCACGAACACGACTCCGGGATGCGGGTTACCTTGCGGATCTTTGGTGGCCAGCTGGAACTCCAGGTGAAAATCCGGCGAAGCCCCCCACGGCCGGGAACCGGGCAGGTTGCGGTAATCTTCGTGCATATAGTAAAAATGCCGCTCCACATCCGCCACAGTAAGGGGGGGCTCGGGGGTATTATATACTACGTGCACTACGCAGGGAATCACAAACGTATCGGGCTGAGCATTTGTTTTGGAAAGGATACGCTGCTGCCACTGGCGGTTAAACAGCTCAAAGGCATCCCGGCCGGGACCGGTAACAGGCAAATTCGTGCCGCATCCTTCAGGCGACTGGGCATGCAAGCGGACCAGTGGGCAGCCGATAAGGAAAACAAGCAGAGACAGGTATTTCATAAATAATTATTCAACCAACAGGCCAAAAGAGGGTAAATTTTCCATAACAAACAACCCATACCCACCCATTTGAATAAAAAGAGCGCCCAGTGGAAAGTTACTGTTCGTCTCGCAGCATGCGGCGCAGGATCTTACCCACATTGGTCTTGGGAAGCTCATCCCGGAATACCACATACTTGGGACGCTTATAGCCGGCAAGCACTTCTTTGGCATACGCACGCACCGCTTCCTCGGTAAGACCAGGATCCTTGCGCACGCAGAATACTTTGACGGCCTCGCCGCTGTCTTCATCCGGCACGCCTATGGCGGCACACTCCAGGATACCCTCATGGGCGGCGAGCGCTTCCTCCACCTCATTGGGGTAGACATTAAACCCGCTTACCAGGATCATATCCTTAATGCGGTCCACAATGCGGAAGTAACCATCCGGGTCGCACACGGCCACATCACCGGTATGCAGCCAGCCATCCTGAATGGTCTTGGCCGTCTCATCGGGACGATTCCAGTAACCGGCCATCACCTGCGGCCCCTGTATACACAGCTCGCCCCGCTCTCCCGGGGCCACCTCCTGGCCCGCCTCATTCACAATACGAAACAGCGTGGAAGGATACGGCACCCCAATGGTACCGTCCCGGTTCTCTCCTACTAGGGGGTTGCAACTGGCTACCGGGCTGGTCTCGGTGAGGCCGAAGCCCTCATGTATGGGTTTGCCCACCACCTCTCTCCACCGGCGCGAGACCGGCTCCTGCAAGGCCATCCCCCCTGCTACACATATCTTCAGGGCACTAAGGTCCAGTTGACGAAAGGGCTCGAAATGGAGCAGGCCGTTGAACAGGGTATTGACCCCCGTGAGCACCGTAAAACGGTATTTAGCCATCTCTTGTGTAAAAGCCTTCAGATCACGCGGATTGGTAATGAGAATATTCTGCCCCCCATACTGGATAAAGGTCATACAGTTGACCGTGAAGGAAAAGATATGATACATGGGCAGCGGCGTCATGACGATCTCTTCGCCTTCCTTGAGCAGCGGCTGCATCCAGGCGGCATTCTGCATAAGATTGGCCACCAGGTTACGATGGGTCAGCATCGCGCCTTTGGCCACACCGGTAGTCCCTCCGGTGTATTGCAGTACTGCAACGTCCTGGCTTTGAGGAATATGCTCCCGGAACGCAGATTTAGCGCCCCGGGCTATTGTTTTGCGAAAAGCAATGGCCTGCGGAAGATGGTACTCCGGCACCAGTTTCTTCTTGTACTTGACCACCAGCTGCACCAGGTCTCGTTTGGGCCAGGGGCAGAAATCTGCCAGATGTGCCAGAAACACATACTGTATATTCGTCTGGGGCAGAATATGCTGTAGCTTATCTGCAAAAAAGTCTATGATCACGATAGCCCGGCAGCCACTGTCTGTAAACTGGTGCAGCATCTCCCGCTCGGTATACAGGGGGTTGGTATTGACAATGATAAGCCCGGCCCGCAGCGCGCCGAACAGCGCCACCGGGTAACTGAGCATATTGGGCATTTGCAGGGCAATGCGGTCTCCGGGTTTAAGGTCCGTATGCTGCTGCAGATAGGCCGCAAAGTGGCGGCTCAGTTCTTCCACCTGCGCAAAACTGAGGGTCTTTCCCATATTGGTGAAAGCCGGGCGCGGACCAAACTTACGGCAGCTTTCGGTAAACACGGCATTCACACTGGGGTAAGCATCAGGGTTAATGTCGTGGGGTACACCGGGGGGATAGTTCTTGAGCCAGATTCTGTCCATATACTTACTTTCAGGTGAGTGGTGGGGGATGCAAAATAGAAATAAAAGCAGGGCTGCCTTCAAACATGGAGGCCTGCCTGTTTTTAAAACTACGCAAGGCCAGGAGATGAAGTTACGGAACCTGTACACAGGGATGACCGAACGGCCACCGGGCAGCGGTGGGCAAATAAGAGGGAACCGTACCCCCGCATACCGTTAATTTTGAAAGTAAAACCGGGCAACATCATGGGTAAAAAGATCTTGATCATCAACGGCAACCCCAGAGAAGGCAGCCTGACGGATGCCCTGGCAGCCGCTTATGCCCAGGGTGCACGGCAAGCCGGCCACCAGGTGCAATTAATGGTGCTCAGAGACCTGCAGTTTGACCCCGTTCTCTGGAACGGCTATCACAAGATACAACCGCTGGAAGCAGACCTGCAGGCGGCCCAGGAATGGATACACTGGAGCGAACACCTGGTATGGGTATATCCTACCTGGTGGGGAGGTCCCCCGGCACTGCTCAAAGGCTTTATAGACCGCACGCTGCTCCCTGCCTTTGCCTTCAAATATCATGACAAAGGGCCTTGGTGGAACAAGCTCCTGGCGGGGCGCACCTCACGCATCATCACCACTATGGACAGCCCCTGGCTCTGGTACCGCCTGGTGTATCGTAGTGCGGGCACCGCCCTCTTACGCAATGCAGTGTTGAAATTCTGCGGCCTGAAGCCTGTGCGCAGTACCCACCTGGACAGGGTGCGCTTCCGCAAACCGGAAGAGACCCGGCGCTGGATCCGGCAAATAGAGCAACTGGGTGCCAAAGGCCGGTAATCCGGTGTAATTTCGTCCCATGGAGTATCTGCAGATCCTGCTGGGTTATGTGCTGGGTATACTAAGCTATGCCCTAGCAGGGGCAGGCATCTGCCACATCCTGGGACTACGCCATCCTATGCAGGCCAGCCTCTGGGGCTGGTTCGTGCGCCTGGTAACGGGCTGGCTGGCCATCACCGCCCTCATGGCCATTGTGCTCATGCAGGGCGTGACCATCCTGTGGGGCATTCCGCTGGTGGGGCTGCTCTTTTACCGGGAGGTCAAAACTACCATCACGGCCCCCACAACTACCCCCAATCCACCCGGGGTGCCCGCCTGGCAGTGGTTATGCCTGGTGCTGGGCTTGCTGTTCTTTGCAGGTGTCGCCTGGCTCAACATCTATGACTGGGAAAATCACCTGATGCTGGTCTCCCGCTATCAGCCGGAAGAAACGCTGCACTACGCCCAGGTATCGGCCTGGCTCACCAACGGGCACGAAAGCCGCAATACCGTGCAACCTGCGCTGATGGAAGCCTACCGGGGTACCACTCCCTATCATTACCCGGACTTATATACCACCTTATGGCTAAGCTGGCTAAGCGGCCTCCCTCCCCTGCTGAGCCTGCATATGGTGATGAAACCACTGCTGCAAGCATTGCTGCTGATGGGCCTGTGGGGGTTTGGGCAGCAGCAAAGCGGCTGGCGCAGCCCTCTTCCGGGGCTTTGGGCAATGGTGATCCTGTGCTTCAGCTTCTGGTTGCCACCACAGTACCTACCCCACGGCGGATTGGGCTTTTTGCAGTACTACACTCCGCTGATCCTGGAAAAACTGTTGCCCTTGTGCCTGGTAAGCCTGGCAGCCACAGCCGCATTTGCGCAAGGCCAGACGATACTTGCCCTGGGCCTCTTCAGTATGCTCCTGTTCCTCAACGTGGGGGCAGCGCCGGCAGTACTGGGCCTGAGCCTGGGAGGGCTCCTGGCGCTGGCCGGCACCCGCCGGTACCGGTGGAGGCCCGTATTATGGATGTCCGGGAGGCTTGCTGTCGTGGCGGTGTTCTTTGTGGCGTTCTACGCCCTCACTCAGGTAACTGTAGAAGAAAACCGGCAGGTAGTCGTCTTTAGCTGGCCGTTTGGGCTGATAGATTATAAAAACTGGGTGGCCAGCACCCTATGGGCAGTAGTTTTACTGGGGTTCCTGCATTTACCTGTTTTCCTGCCATTAGGAATGCGGCTACTACGAAAGCGGCATATCTGGAAAGCGCCTTCTATGCTTGGAAATTACCTGCTATGCGTGCTGACCGGGCTTTTTGCAGCATGGGCTGCATTTCAGATATTCTACTGGTTTACCCAGGAAGGGCTACAGCTTTTCTGGGGGATCTATATCCCATTGCTGCTACCGGCAGTGGTTTGGGGCTTCTCTGTGTTATGGCGCAGCACCTCTCTGCGCTGGCGGATAATCCTCACCCTATGTAGTCTCTTACCCGGCAGTGTCCTGCTGGGAGAACATGTCCGGCAACTGGCAGAATTGCCTATCCCAAACCGTTTTACCTACAGCGCCGCCTTTATTGCACAAACCGGCGGCATCCTGGATAGTCACCCGCCAAGCCAGTTCATGGGTATAGGGCTGAAAAGTCCGGCAGACTATGCAAGCCACACACACGTGGACACCTGGATACTGGGCTGCCCGGCGATCTACCTGCACCAGCCCAGGCTCTACTTTGTACAAAGCTGCTGGGATAGCCTGCCAGCCCCTATGTATAGCCGCAGCGTGGTGCAGGATCATATCCAAGCCGGTTATTACACCCGCTGGTTAAAAACGCAGCCCACCCGTACCCGCGGCGCGCATATGGCAGCGTTTGTGACACAGCACAAGATACAATACGGACTTGCCTACAAGCATGCCGGCATCCCGTCGGAGCTCCGGCCCCTGATCAGGCACACCCTCACAGACAGTATCAGTGGTGAACGATTGCTGGTATTTAGATAAATTGCCCCCATGAAGCCACTTATCTCCATAGTCAGCCCGGTATATGGCGGCGAGAAAACCACTGCAGAACTGGTCAGCAGGCTGCATGCCGCACTACAGCCGCTGACCGCAAACTATGAGATTATCCTGGTAGAAGACCATAGTCCGGATAATAGCTGGGCGGCCATAGAGGCCACCTGTGCACAGGACCCACGGGTGGTGGGTATCAAACTCAGCCGCAACTACGGACAACATTACGCCATTACGGCAGGGCTGGACCACGCACAGGGGGAATGGGTGGTGGTGATGGACTGCGACCTGCAGGACCGGCCGGAAGAGATCCCGGCGCTTTACCGGGCGGTCCTAGATCAGAACCTGGATTATGTGCAGGCGGTGCGGTCCGCACGGCAGGACAATGCCCGCAAACGCCTGGGCTCCTTCCTGTTCTACCGGGTGCTCTCTCACATGGTGGGCAAGCTCTATGACCACCGCAAGGCCAACTTTGGCATATACCACCACAAGGTCATCAAGGCCATAGCCAGCTACCGGGAGCGGAACCGCTTCTTCCCGGCCCTGGTGCAGATGGTGGGGTTCACAGGCGGAGAGGTGGAGGTCACCCACGCCGAAAGCGGGCGCGGAGGCTCCACCTATAACCTGCGTAAGCTGCTGAGACTGGCAGAAGACATCATCCTGTCGCATAGCGACAAGCCCCTGCGGTATATCACGCGTTTCGGGTTCTTCATTTCTTTTCTTTCCCTCCTGGGGGCAGCCATCACATTTGTGCGCTGGACACTGGGGTACATCGAGGTACTGGGCTACGCCAGTATTATCCTTTCTGTGCTGTTCAGTACCGGCATCCTGATGTTTACACTGGGCATACTGGGCCTTTACGTGGGCAAGACCTTTGATGCCGTCAAAAACAGGCCGCTCTACATTATTGACCAACACCTGGGACAAGCTCCTGCTGCAGAATAATCTCATGACTACCCAGACCCACCCCAATATATCGGCCGAAGAGATCCATATAGGCCTCAACTCTTTTGTGCACCCTACTGCCAGCATCCGGGGACTCACCGGCAAGGCACGCCGCATCGTGATCGGCGACAATACCTACATCGGGGAACAGGTACAGATCATCCTGGATGAACTGGAAGTGGGCGACTATACCAAGATCCATCACCACACCAATATTCACGGCTACAAGCCCTGTTTTATCGGGCATAACAACTGGATAGGGCAGTACAACATCATAGACAGTATAGGAGGCACCCGGCTGGGCAACAACGTATGCGTATCTGCCCAATGCCAGCTATGGGCACACATGAAATTCGGGGATCTGATGGAAGGGTGCCGCTTCTACAATGAGAACCCCCTGACCATTGGCAATGACGTCTATTTTGGCGGCAACTGCATTGTCTCACCCATTACGGCAGCAGACCGCAGCATGGCGCTGGGAGGATCTGTAGTAACCAAAGACATGGCCTACAATACCATCTATGCCGGCTGCCCCGCCAAAGAAATGACAGACAAACTGGGCGGCCAGTTCCGGGAAATCCCCCTTTCTGCCAAGATGGAAACGCTGCGCAGGCACCTGGCAGAGAGTGGTGCGGATGCCCGCTACCTTCGTATCGTGGAAAGTGCGGATGAGGTGAAAGACGACGGCTGCACTTATTTCATCGTCAGCAAACGGCAATACACCAAGCGCCGCACAGAAGCAGAGATCACTTTCATGCGCTACCTGCTGCCCGAAAAAGCCAAGTTTGTCCCCACACCGGAGACGGAAACCCGTCAGTAGATCACGGCTGCGCTACCCCAGGTAAAGCCGGAACCGAAGGCCATCAATACCAGCTTGTCTCCCCGCTGCACACTGCCGTCCCGTGCAGCCTCTGCCAAAGCAATGGGGATGCTGGCGGCAGTGGTGTTGCCATACTTCTGTATATTGATATAGAACTTATCTTCTGCCAGGCTCAATTGCTCGGCCACCGATTGTGCAATGCGTTTATTGGCCTGGTGAGGGATGAAACGCGCTACGTCTCCGGGCTGCCATCCTTGTGCCTGCATGGCCTCGCGCGCCACTTCCGTCATACGGGTCACTGCGTGCCGGAACACCTCGCGGCCATTCATATGAGGCTTGGTGCCCAGGGGGAGATGACCTACCTTGCCGGGGTACAGGCTGGTAGGCTCCTGTATGGTCAGCTCCTCTGCATATTTACCGTCCGAGTACAGGTGTGTACTGAGGATACCCACAGGCTCGTGAGTGGCGGAAACCACCGCGGCACCGGCGCCATCTCCAAAAATAACCCCCACGGTACGCCCTTCGGGACTGAAATCTATACTGGTGCTTTGCACTTCTGCACCCACCACCAGCACATGACGATACATACCCTGCTGCACATACATCTGGGCAATGGACAGCCCATAGATAAACCCGCTGCACTGCATGCGAATGTCCAGCGCCGGAATGTTCCGGAAAGGCAGTTTGCGTTGCAGCAGGCATCCTGAGCCGGGAAAATAATACTCAGGGCTCAGGGTGGCGAATACGATCATATCCACCTCTGCAGGGGTCAGGCCGGCATCGGCCAGGGCCATCTCCACCGCAGACACCGCCAGGTCAGCAGGACCGGTACCGGGTTCTGCAAAATGCCGCTCATGAATGCCACTGCGTTCTACGATCCATTCTTCCGTGGTATCATAATACCGCATCAGATCATGATTGGTTACTAGGCGTGGCGGGACGTAATAACCGGTACCGGCAACTCTGGCGAAAGGCATACTGGCGCAACAATAAGGGGAGTGCAGCTCCAAAATTAATTCTTTGTCCGCTACGGCCAAATGCGCAAGGCGGGCCGCACGGGACATCGTGGCGATTTCGTATCTTCACCCCCAAGATGGCAAACCGCAAGAGTACGCCTGCTCGCGCAAGCTCCGGGAACCGAAGCTCATCAATACTTCTGAGCTCTTTCAAAACCCGCTCAAACGCAAGCTATACTCTTTTTTGCTGAAGCCCGGCCTGGAAAAGGCCCTGAGCATATCGGACCTGAACAACCTGTATGCCGACTCCCGCAAGCGTATGCACACAGAGCATATCACCTTCATGGAGGCGGTGTTGCGCAACCTGGATATCCAGTTCGACATACCCGAAGAGGAGGTGGAGCGGCTGCGCAAGATAGAAGGACCCATCGTGGTAGTGTGCAATCACCCGTTTGGCGGCCTGGAAGCCCTGTTCCTCATGATCGTCATGGACAAGATCCGCCCGGGGAAGTTCAAGACCATGGCAAACTTTATGCTGCAGATCCCGGAGCTCGTCCCACACCTCATTTTTGTAGATCCTTTTGACAATGATGAGAGCAAGCAGCGCAACATTGGGCCGCTGAAGGATGTTATGCGCTATCTGAATGAAGGCGGGTTGCTGGGCATATTTCCTGCCGGCGAAGTAGCCAGCTTTGACCTGAAGACCCGCAAGGTGCGCGAACCGGAATGGAATGCCAATATCACGAAGATCATTCAGCGGACCAAAGCTACCGTGGTACCGCTCTACTTCCACGGGCACAACAGCTTCCTGTTCCAGATGGCGGGGGTTATCCACGCACGGCTGCGGACCACGCTGCTCATCCGGGAGTTCACCCACCCGCGAAACAACCGCATTGTATACGCCCTGGGGAAACCCATTTTACCGGAAAAGCTCAAGGACTACAAGACCCCGGAGGAGATCACGGAATACCTGCGCCGCAAGACCCTGCTGCTGAGAGCTATGGTGGAGGAGCAGGAGCAAGGGGTATTACACAAGATCCGCCGTATAGTACCCAGGCGCAAGGCGGGCCTGCGAGACCTGCAACCGGTAGCGGCGCCTGTAGACCCTGCCATCCTGAGGGATGAGATCCGCCGCATGCCGCAGAATGTGCTCTATACGCACAATAACTTCCAGGTCATCTGCTTCCGAGCAGATGAAGGCCCGGGGCTCCTCATGGAGATCGGACGGCTACGCGAGCTCACCTTCCGCGAGGTAGGTGAGGGTTCGGGCAAAAGCATAGACCTGGACCAGCATGACTATTTCTATCACCAGCTTATCGTATGGGATGAAGAAACCGGCAAGGTGGTGGGCGGTTATCGTATGGGAGAAGTAGATACCATCCTGCGTGAGCAGGGAATGGGCGGATTATACATTACCTCCCTCTTTGATATTCAGCCGGAGCTGTTTGCCCAGATAGGCGGCGCACTGGAACTGGGCCGTTCTTTTGTGGCCAAAGAATACCAGAAGAACTTTTACAGTCTCTTTCTGCTATGGGTGGGCATTGGGCGCTTTATGGTGCGCAATCCCTATTACAAGAACCTGCTGGGGCCGGTATCCATCAGTAATGATTACCACGTGGTGAGCAAGAACATGCTGGTCAATTTCCTGCTGGAGAATCATTTTGACACCAACCTTCAGAATTATGTGCAGCCGCGCAACCCCTTCCGCCGGCGCCTGGCCTATGAACAGGAGTTCTACGAGGTCTTCCAGCCCCAGAAGCTGCAGGATGTGCATGACCTGATCTCCGAGATAGAGAAACAAGACAGAGGAGTGCCCATTCTCATCAAACACTACCTCAAGATGGGCAGCCGCATCCTGGCCTTCAATGTGGATCCCGAGTTCCAGAACTGCCTGGATGCCCTGATGCTCACGGACCTTACCCGCACGGAGCCCTCGCTGGCCAGGAAGTATATGGGTGACGATGGTTATGTTGAGTTCATGGCCTATCACTCACAGGGGCAGGCCGCCCAAAAGTAAGGGGCCTTCCCACCTGCGCTACGCATTGCCAGTTACCACCCCAGGCGCAACACACCGGTATTGCGGTCATCTCCCCGAAACTGCCCCCACAGTACATGGCCTGCACTGCGGGTACCATAGCAATACAAGTAACCATCCAGCCCGGCATACAGGATATCCAGGTACCCGTCTCCGTCTATATCCTTGACAGTAGGGGTGCACTCTGTGCCGGCAGGCAAGGAAAGAGTCTCCAGGCGGGTGCCCTGTTCATCCAGGATAAACAGCTCGCCAAACTCGGAGGGTGCCAGTACCTGGTGCTGATAGCGCCCCAGCACATCCGCAACCACAGGCGTGGCGCTTATTCTCCAGCCCGGGCAGGCCGGAGCCTGCGGCCAGTCAAAACCCGGTACTCCCAAGGGGCTCATCTGGCCGGGTTTTGTGCGAATATCCCCGGTGAAGAGCCCCCCAGCCGGGGCATTATATCCGGAGCTGCGGCCAATGAACAGATGTGAGCCTGTGCGGTTAAACACAGGGCTGCTATAAAGACCGTCACCCATCACATATGAACGCCTGAGCATCCCCTGCGGGCTGTAGCCAGCTACTTCGCCTTCCGTGCCCGCCACCCAGATAGTGGTATCCCTGCCCTGGATAACGACCAGCGGAGAAGCCTGTGCACCGTAGGGAATACGCACCTGCCACAGCAGATCGCCGGTGCGTCCATTGAGCGCGCACAGCGCAGGTCCCAGGTATTCATCCGAATCATTGATATAGTTGCCGGTGGGCACGATCACGTCTGCCACGCCATCCTGGTTCAGGTCGCACACTGCCGGGCTGGCGAGCGAAGTGTAATGATCCTCAAGCTTGCGCGGATAGGCCCACAAGGAATCGCCGTTGTGCCCGTTGAGGGCATAGACCTGCCCGTTCCGCAGGAGGGTCACCACATCCGGCTGGCCATCTCCGTTCAGGTCTGCCACAGCAGGGCAGCCCTCCAGGTTCTGCTTCAGCAACCGTTTCCACAGAAGCCGCCCCTGGGTATCCATGCCATAGCAAAAACCATTGTCACAATTAAGGAACAGACGGTCTGAAACCCAGGCCAGGCCATTGATATCCCGGTTATAGGCAGATGCGTATTCATCCAGGCTATCCGGCACAGAGAAGTGGCGAAGGAGCTTACCCGTGCGGGCATCCAATATCGAAACCACATCCAGGGAATCTTCCAGCCCTCCGTGATTGCGCAGCTGGCCATTAGTGGAGAGGACAACCTGGCCATTACGGGCCAGGATCGTATGACGATAGGTGGTAATGCCCACGGGCGTGCGCCATTTCAGCGGGAAACGAGTCGTCACAGCCGGGTGCATCTGCGCCTTGCCGGATGGCAGATGTAATAATCCTACCTGGTCCTTCTCCCGCACATACAGCGTGACGCTATCTACAATCTCCACCTGGCTAAAGCGCGGAGGCTCCACCACCTCGAGGCTGGTATTAGCTACTCCATAGTGGTCTTTCCTATCCTCAATGAGGATATAGTCTCCCCAGTAGGAACGCACGGGGAAGGAGCTGAACTCCCCGGGCTTCACTACCCAGCGAGCCTGCTCCAGGTGATAAATACCCACGTTGCTGGGTTCTTCAAAACGCATGAGGTGAATGGCCTTCCAGGGTTGCTGGTGCTTATCCTGCAACTGATACAGGGTAACGGAGCTCCAGTCCGGCGGGATCAGCCAGGATCGGGTGCGGGCATCCCAGACTCCGGTAGAATCTACCGCAACTTTCACAGTAAAAAGGTCTTGTGTGCCCAGGTAGTTGATACTGATAACCGGGCGCGCAAACAAGGGTTCCAGGTTCTCATCTACCAGCATGCGCCCGCCATGGACCATTTGCACCACAGGATACCCATTCTTGACAGCCACAATCTCGGAGAAAGATACGCGCCGTGGGGGGTCTAATGCAGGATAGGGCCACACAAAGAACTGGCCACTGGTATCTGCCCCCAAAAGGTATCGTTTCCCATTATCATAATCATAGCCATCCTGGTCTATCTGGCCTATGTAGTATACATGCAAAGATTTCCATAGGGGGGCTATCACTTCTGTCAGGGTACGGGCATCTACCAGGCCGTGCTGCTTTCCCACCTGCACGCGCAGGTGTTGCTGATTTTCCCCCAGAGAGACACCGGACCAACTGCCGGGAATCTCTTCTATATCCGCCGCTTGTTCCGTATCTGAGGAATACCAGTCCCAGTCATCCTCTGAGCTATTCCAGGAATCCCCGGAAGAGGTGGTGCCAAAATAGTCTGCAACCGCATCATATCGGGGAGCGGTCACTTGCTGACACCGGGTATTCAGGAATCCCCATTTCTTGTCCAGCCGCATGGCATAGCCCGCCGAAACGAGTGCCAGAGCAGTATAAGGCGCCGTAGTGCGGGGCTTCAGCTTACTATCCAGCACTTGGTAGCGGATATTCTCATAGGGGCCTGTACCCGCGATCCAGTCCTTGTCATGCCCGGGCGCCAGGTAAGTATAGCGGGTCTTCTGCACCTTGTAACCGGGCAGTACCACCCCATAGCGGGTATATTGCGGCTCTACCCACCGGGTGGAGTCCGTGGCCGGACCTATAGGGTCTCCCTCTTCACTCCAGCCATAGTCATTATAGCTATAATCCCAACGCTCCTTACCGGCAGGGGTCACATCTTCCTTGAAGAGATAGCGCCCGTCTCCCAGCTCCTGGATATCGATATAACGGCCTTTGAGGACGATTTTTTTAGAAGCGGGGTTTCTCAGGATCCAATAGCCATTGTTTTCTCTGCGGATGGCAAGATTATCGGGGTCAGGATCCGATTCCTGGGTAAAGGCAGCAGGCGCCCAGCAACAAAAAGCGCACAAAATGAAAAGATACCGGTGGGCAGTCATATTACAGTAATTAGTTGAAGTAAAGCTAGCAGGAAAGCCTGTCGGTACTATTCGCATTTGCAGAAATACGACAAATGCGTACAGAATGCGGCAAATCGCCCTATGCCGCCTGCCAGCAGCCGATAAAAGAGTATTAACAGTTCTTAACAGGTGCCAAAAACTTCATGCCTGCCGGTTGCGTAAAACTATTGGGGGCCTTTTGCTTTGGAAATTCATGACTGCCTGATTAACTTTCCTAATAATTGCAGAAACAAGTGGCATGATTATTGAAGCACACAATTACAAACCCGAAACTTCTCATCATTATGTTAACTAGAGGCATACACCGAACATTGGCAGTCATACTGCTATGGCTGGGTGTGCTCCCCACCCAGGCTGCGGTGCAAACCCCCACACAACCTACCAAACCCCAGATGCGCGACACGCTGTTAAAGGTAGCCGTACACCTGGAGGCCCATACCCTGAAAGTAGAAGTGGAACATCCTACCGCGGCATTTGTAATGGTAGAGCTGTACAACGCACAGGGCATCCGCGTATATGAGCAGATGCTCCCCTTGCAGGCTGGCAAGGACTATGTGAGCCTGAACCTGGGCAGCCTCGAAGACGGCCCCGTGCTGGTGCGCTGCAATACCACCGAGAAATTTGCGCCACAAGACATTCTGCTGCAAAAGAACGGCAATGCCCTCACGCAGCGCTAGCTGTGCGCATAACACAGGTGTATAATCAAGCGCACAGCGGCCGGGAAGCGGTGTCTAGAATTTAATACGGTATTCCATCTTGGGAGCAAGGTTGCGTACAAACTCCGGCTGAGCGTAGGCACCCATACGCAGGTACAACCCAAAACCCAGGAACTGCAGGGTACTGACCAGCTTGACCGCCGGACGGGGCATCAGGTTAATGAGTGCAACGCCCGTCTCCCAATAACCCAGTTCCGGAGCGCGCAGCGGAATATCCCCGGCATGCGCATCGGGCGCCTGCTGGCCCTGCAAACTACCCCAGCCGCCATTGCAGACCAGGCGGATATCGGGGTTATACTTTTTGCCGGGGAACCGCTGGTTCACCAGCTGAAAATGCAGGTACCCCACTGCATAACGACTGGCGGTAAAATCATTAAAGAACATGGTGTTAAAGGCATATCCCTCTGCAATAAAATTGGGTTCTCCATTGGCATGGAAAATATATAACCGGGAATAGGGCAATGCGCCTTGCAGCACACCGGCATTCACCTGGTAATTGAGGCTAAGCCAGCCGGAAAGCCGCCGCTGCTGAGACACGGAGATCTCCGCCTTCTGATAGGCATACTCCCCGCCCAGCAAACCTTCCACCCCCAGGGTAAGCCGGGCTATACACACGGGCCACTTGCTACCCAGGCTATACAGCGTGCGCCCTTCCCTGCGGAATTTCTCGCTCGGCGCCCAGCGCAGCTCGGCAATGGCTTCTGTGAAGGAAAATACATTGCGGTCTTTATAGAAATAAGTATACGCAGGGCGCACCCGGTCCTGCAGCAGGCTAAAGCGATGGTTCAGATTCCCCAGGCTGGAGAAAAACAGACTGACCTGGTGCTGGGTGCTGTAGTCCATGATCTCCATAAACAGCATGCGGCTGCTCTGGTACTGGGCCGGGCGGTCATAGAGCATGCGCTTGTTCTTGAGCCCCACATATTGCGCACCGGTCACCACCAGATCCTCATCATATTCATAGTGCAGGCGCAGGTTCTTGTTATGAAAGGGATGCAGATGCACATCCAGTCCATATTTCCAGCGGGCATCCCCGGTTCCCCAGCCCCCCCAGCCCCCCACAGAGAAGGCGGAGCTGAGCCGTTCGTTGGTGTGCAGGCCCATCCCCAGGCGGTTGCTCTCCACGCGGTTCAGCCGGTACAGGCGGGCCAGGTCCAGGTCAAAAATCCCCACCGCCAGGTAGCCAAACTGTATCTTGTTAAACTGCCGCACCAGCCCTGCCCATTTATATTTGCGGCCCAGGCTGTCCAGCACCGTATAGGTCTGTCGTTCACGCCCCAGCAGGCTGTCCTGGCGGGCTTCCGACCAAAAGGTATCGGGCTGCTTACCTGCCTGTTCAGACACATCCAGCACAATAGCGTTATGCGGAATGGGTTGCGGCTCAAACCCGATGCTGTCCAGGTAGGTGCGCGCTTCCAGCACAAAGAACTCCTGGGGTTTTGCCTGCAGTTTACTGGGGTGCAAATGCACCTCAGTATAAAGCTGGCGGGGGAACCATATACCCTCCGGGCGCTTTTCATGCACTTGCTTGATCTTGAAGCGGATCCAGAGCCCCACGTCATCCGGCAGTATGGCCTCGGCAGATATGCTTTGCAGGGCATAATCTGCGCTGTGGACCCGCATTTCGCCCACGAGCCCCTGCCCAAACCCTCCTTCGGGAGAGAAATGGATGATATATAGCGTATCCGTGCCCTGGAAGAGGGTATCGCGCAGGTAATAGCGATAGCGTTTGGGCCCGGAAAAGGCAATAGGACTGAGAAAATCCTGCTCCAGGATACGCACCCAGTCATCATAGAAGCCGATATCCTGCACTTCCGTAGGGCTAAAGGGGATGGCCATGCCCTGCAACCCGCTGATACGGCTCCCGGTAATCAATTCATAGTCTTTATCCGGGCGCACATAATACCGGCGAGAGGTACTTTCCCACATCATCAGGCGCATCACCCGCATCAGGCTATCCATTTGTTTGCTCATGCGGGGGTTCCCGCCCAGCGTGAGTTTGGTATAGCTGGCATAATGATAGGCTTCCAGTTTGCGGGGATTATGCCGGGGACGATTGGCTATCATCTGGCGCACAATGGCCAGTGCCGGGTTCTCTCCGGCTTCTACCGTGATGGCATCCGTCTCCACCAGCTTGGGAGACAAGGGGAGCACCCAGGACCCTGCGCTATCGGGCAGTGCAAACCGGCGGGAGATAAACCCCATGTAACTGGCTTCTACACTGTCTCCCGGCACCTGCAAGCGCAGCATAAAATAGCCGTTCACGTCTGTGACGGCACCGGCCTGCCCTTGCAGGGTCTTGACCAGTGCAAAAGGCAATCCTTCGCCACTGGTGGCATCTATCACCCGGCCCACCAGCGTGTCTGGCTGCTGGGCAGCTACAGGCACCCCCCAGCCCAGCAACCCCCATAGAAATATGCAGATGCGTGCTTTCAAGCATGTAAAGATTGTGATTCCTCAGGTATGGCGCGAATTTTTTGGCGGAAATCCGCCCGGCCGTGCAGGCATACGGCATGGGGCTTCCGCCTTGTTATGTATCTTTGGGCTCTGCTATCAGATCATACTCCCATCCTTCACACATGTCCACTCCCAAAGTTCTCATTATAGGCGCAGGCGGCCAATTGGGCCAGGAACTGGCGCCGGCCCTGGCCCGGCAATTCGGCCAGGAACAACTGGTGCTCAGCGATCTTAAACCCCTGGGCAGTGTATATGCAGAAGAGCTGCTGGATGTTACTGACAAAGCAGCCCTGGCGGCCGTCGTGCAAAAACACCGCATCACCCACATCTACCACCTGGCCGCTTTGCTTTCCGCCACCGGGGAGAAGAATCCCGGCCTGGCCTGGCAGATCAATATGCAGGGCCTCCTTAATGTGCTGGATGTGTGCGTAGAAGCCAAGATAGAACGCTTGTTCTGGCCCAGTTCCATAGCCGTATTCGGCCCCACCACGCCCCGCCACAATACCCCTCAGCGTACGATCATAGAGCCGGCTACCATCTATGGCATTACCAAGCAGGCAGGCGAGCACCTGTGCGACTGGTACTTCCGCAAGCATGGCCTGGACGTGCGCAGCCTGCGTTACCCCGGTCTCATCAGCTGGAAGGCAGAGCCCGGTGGCGGCACCACAGATTATGCCGTGCACATCTTCTTTGAAGCCCTGCGCCATAATGCCTATACCTGTTTCCTGGGTGCAGGCTCCGCCCTGCCCATGATGTATATGCCCGATGCCGTGCGCGCCACCCTGGAACTGATGGCAGCACCTGCCGAAAAACTGAGCATCCGCACCAGCTATAACCTGAGCGCACTGAGCTTTACCCCTGCCGAACTGGCCGCAACCCTGCAAAAGCTGCTGCCGGACTTCCGGATGGATTATGCCCCGGACTTCCGGCAAGCGATCGCCGATAGCTGGCCTGCCAGTATAGATGACAGCGAGGCACGCAAAGACTGGGGCTGGCAACCCGAGTGGTCGCTGGATGCCATGGTACAGGATATGCTGACGAATATCCGACAGAAACTACAGGTGGCATAGCCCGGCAGAGGCTTAGCGGCAGCCTTCCAGTATGGGCTGAGTGCGCTCAGCTATTTTAGGCACCAGTTCGGCCTCGTCCCGATAATGCTGGTCAAACAACGCGGTCATAATCTCCACGCGGTCGGCGCAAGGCAACTCACCGGGAATATCCTGTGGGGTTTTGCAGGCACATATGGCACGGGCCACTTCTTCGGCCAGGTCAACGGGATCGGTCGTATCCAGCTTATGAACAAACGCCTGGTGAAAGGCATTGCGCAGGGCAGCGCGCTCCTCCTCGGTCAGCTGAGAGGTATGCTGGCGGCGGACACATGCCTGCAGCTTGCCCTCAAAGTAACGGTGAATGTGGGCAGGCAGGTTGCGGTCTGTAGCCATGGCCTGCTGCTCCAGGTGACTAAGGGCCTCTCCCAGCGGCTCCAGGCACTGCCGGAAAGCGGCATCATCACCAGCCGGCTCCCGCTGTGCAGCGCAGGTACAGGCTTTGTCCAGCAGGGGGTCTACTTTTTCTTGCCAGCCGGGGGGCAGCACAGGCGTACCGGCAGGTGGTTGCGCCCGGGCAATGGCAGCGCCCAGCATCATCACAAATGCCAGATATAAGTACTTCATATACGCAAAATAGCAAAAAACGCAGTAGGTTTGTAGTACTATGTGGCAAGTGACGCTGAGTCCCTGCTCTGAGCAGGAGCAGGAAACCCTGATCTCCCTGCTGGACGGGCTGGGGAGTGACGGTTTCTGGCAGGAGGGCCCGCACCTGCACAGTTTCTGGCTGCAGGAACCTCCGGCAGAGGTCATATCGGCGGCACGGGATGCGGTAAAAGGCCTGCAAGCGCCTGTCATCCAGCTACTGCCGGATACCAACTGGAACGCCGCCTGGGAAAGCAGCTATGAGCCGGTGAACATCCCGGGTATCTGCCAGATACACGCCACCTTCCATGAACCGGCTCCCGGCTACCCGCTGCATATCGTCATCCAGCCGCAGATGTCCTTTGGCACGGGCCATCACGATACCACCCGGCTCATGATAGAGATGCTGGCGGCAGCAATCTCTCGGCCCGGGCGCACGCTGGATATAGGATGCGGCACAGGCGTGCTGGGTATTTATGCCTTACTGAGTGGGGCTTCAGAAGGGTTATTCATAGACATAGACCCCAACTGTGTGCACAACACGCAGGAAAACCTGGCCCTCAACGGACTGACGGCACAGGTGTTACAAGGCGGGAGTTCAGCCATTCCTCCAGACTGGCGGGCAGATACCCTGCTGGCCAACATCAACCGCAATGTACTGCTGGCGGACGGCGTTTATTATCAGCAGGCACTAGTCCCGGGCGGGCACCTGCTGCTCAGCGGATTTCTTGATTTTGATACGGATGCCATCATCCGGCACTATACGACCCTAGGACTTCACCTCACTGCCCGGCGCGAAGCGCAAAGCTGGCAATGCCTTTGTTTTCAGCGATGAAAAAGAACTTACTCACGCTCCTTCTTATCTGTGGCAGCATGCTTCCGGCAAGCCTGCAGGCGCAGTTTACCGGCAAGGCCGAGACCTTTCTGCCTGAGCTCAAGGACCAGATCAGCCGCCAGGGAGTAGCCGAGCTTAATGCCTGGTATACCACATTCGCGGCTTTTTATGAGTCCAGCCTGCTGGATGAAAAGGATAAAAAGACAGTAGCAACCACTTTACCCATTATCCTCAAGGTGCGGGGGTATTCACTGGCCGGGCAGGGGGTGATGTTCCTGCGCACCCTGCAGATGCTGAAGGACAGTACTGCAACAGTGGAGATCTCCCATGCCAGCTACCTCAAAGCCCTGCGCAGCAGTGTAGAGGGGCTCTCCACCCAGCAATATGCCAAGCTGCATACCAACCTGGAGGCTTTCCTCAAAACCAAGACCCTGTTTGCCAGTAAAGATTTCAGATGGACCACCGATGTGGAAAAGGCCAGCTTCAAAGTGGTGGAAATCTATGATGAGAAGCTGAATGACTACCGCACGATGCCCCGGCTGGAACTGCCCCAAAGCAATCTTACCTTCAAAAGCGAGTTCACACAAGCCACCATCCAGCAAACCGGGGGACTGTTTGACCCCATCAGCTGGACATGGGCAGGGCAGGGCGGCCGCTATGACTGGGACCGGGCGGGCCTGGATACCCGCGATGTCTTTTGCGAGCTGGGGAAATATGACATCAACCTGTACCAGGAGCAATGGAAATGCGACTCTGTGGTATTTACCTACAGCACCATGGTAGGCAAACCCCTCAAAGGGCGGCTGGAAGAAGTGTATGAACACAACAAAGACCGCAAGACCTACCAGTACCCGCACTTCACCAGCCATGACTCCTGGGTGGAGATGCCCAATATAATGCCGGAGATTGACTATGCGGGAGGGTTCAGCCTGCGGGGCAGCCACCGCTATGGTACTGCAGACGGCAAGCGCCTGGCCGAGCTCACGATCAAATACCAGGGAGACCGCCGGGTGCGTGCCGGCCTGAAAGAGCTAGACCTGGACAACCCGGATATCAACCAGCCCAACGCCCGCATCACCATTTTCCTCCCGGGCAAGGATACGCTCTCGCACATAGATATGAAGCTGCGGTATAATAACGGCACCAAGGCGCTGGACCTGGTTATCGACCGGGACAGCCCCGCCCACTGGCAGCCCATTCTCTCCAGCTACCATAAGATGGGATTTTGGTTTGACCGCATTGTGTGGAACCTGACCGAAGACACCCTCCTGTTCACCAGTACCATTGCCCAGGATTACAAGAAGTTTGCCATTGAAAGCCAGGATTTCTTCCGCCTGGAGTTTTTCCGCCAGTATCAGGGCACCCTGGATTTCAACCCCATCAACGTCATCAACCGTGTGTACATGGAGGACCTGAACGGCCAGATCCAGGCACGCAACAAGGAGTTCCACAAACGCCAGAAGGCCAGGAACGAACCAGAGAAGACCCCGGAAGAAGAGGAGGACGACTATAACCCCTATGAATATGGCTGGGATGCGCCCCCGCCGGTAGTGGCCGTACCGGAAACCACCGCTACCGGGGAAATCAAGGAGCCCCCGCTGCCGGAGGTCAGGCCGCGGTATGTATATACCGTGGATGAGGTGCTCAAACGATTTGACAAGATGGACCGCAAGAATGCCTTCAAATACCAGTTAGGCATCCTGGCAGGCGCCGGATTCCTGTATTTCGACGGCAAAACAGAAGAGATCACCATGCTGCCCAAATTGGTGCGCTGGGCAGCCGCGGCCCAGAAAGCCCGGGATTATGACGGCCTGCAGCTCCTCTCTTATGCCGCAGACGGAAAAAATGCGTACTTGTCCTACAAAGACAAAACCCTGCAGCTCAATGGTTGCGAGACCTTTTACCTGAGCGATACGCTGCTGGTCAGCGCTTTCCCAGAAGACTACAAGGTATGGGTGCATGAGAACCGCAAGATGAACTTTGGCGGCGGGGTAAAAGCCGGCAAACTGAACCTTACGGGCAAAGGCAGCCATATGTTCACCTATAACTGGGAAGACCACAAGATCTTCTGCGACTCCATAGATTTCCTGCGTTTTGTGCCCAGCCGGGATGCCGAGCTCGAAGCCAAGCAAGACCCCTCCCGCCTGCTGACCGCACTCAAAAAACTGCGTATAGAAGGCATTACAGGCGCCATATACGTCTCCCAACCGGGCAATAAATCCTGCATCAAACCCTTTGCCGGCTACCCAGTCTTCGACTGCTATACCGAGTCCTTTGTCTATTGGAATGATTCCACCATCCAAAAGGGGGCCTATCCCAAAGACCAGATCCGCTTTATCCTGGACCCCTTCGTGATCGACAGCCTGGAGAACTTCGACAACCGTGCACTGGAGTTTCAGGGCGAGTTTTTCTCCAACGGTATCTTCCCGGAGTTCCGGGACACGCTCATGCCCGTGGCAGACAATACTTACGGCGTACATGAATATACCCCGGAAAACGGGCTCAAGCTTTACAAGGGCAAAGGACAATACTATAATGAGATCACCATGGACAACTACGGTCTATGGGGCAATGGCAAAATAGATTACCTCTCCAGTGTGGCAGAAAGTGATACCTTCACTTTCTACCCCAATATGGTGACCGCCAAAACCCGCAGCTTCAAACTCAAGGGCGGCGCTTACAATGGTATACAATACCCGGAGATAGAAGCTAATAATCTGAAGTATACCTGGCATCCCCAGGAAGATAAACTGGTGATCGAAACCGCTTACAAAGAACCCATGCGCATGTATGGCGGCACCTCCGAGTTCTTTGGCAAACTGGTGATCACCCCCAAAGGTGTGTATGCCGACGGTGCGCTGGCAATGGGCAATATGCAGATAGAAAGCGATTCTATGGATATGCGCGAGGGTAAGCTCACGACCGACAAAGGCACGCTCAAGATATCTGACCCGGATATGCCCACCAAATACCACTTTATCAGCGCCAATTCCGTCATCGAGTACAATGTAGAATCTGCCAAGGCCGATTTCTTTAACCGGGAACCTGAAAAAGCCAATATCTCATTCCCGCAGATCAAATATGAAACCACTGTGGGCAAAGGCGTATATGACAAAAAAGCCAATGTCATTACCCTGGTAAGCAATACAGAGCGCCCCAAGACCAATGTCTTCACCAGTACAGATCCGGGTCAGAAGGGCCTCAGCTTTAATGGACAGGCCAGTGTATATGCCGTCAATGAAGCGGCGCTCAAGATCACAGGAGCAGACTCCATCAAAGTAGCGGATGCGGTGCTGTTCCCCAACAGCGGGAAGGTTACCATCCTGCCTACGGGCAAGGTAGCGCCGCTGGACAGCGCCCGTATCGTATGTAACGATACCAGTCGCTATCACCTCATTTACGATGCCAAAGCAACGATTGCCCATGCCAAGAGTTTCACGGGCAACGGACAATACACCTATGCCACCATACAGGGTAAGCAGCAGGTCATCTTCTTTGACAAGATCAGTGTGCAGGGAGATAGCCTGACCATAGCCACCGGCAAGGTGACGGAAGACCAGGGGTTCTTTGTCTCGGAAAAGATGTACTTCCGCAACACAGCCACCCTTACAGCCAACCGCCGCTTCCTGGGCTTTGACGGAGAAGTCAAGGTAGAGTTTGACAACCCGGCCTTTGACAGCTGGATAGCCTTCTCAGACGGGTATGTAAACCCGGACACGGTTATCGTTAAAATAGATGCCGATAAGCTCAAAGGCAAATATGTGGGCATGAGCTACTATAGCTCATTGCGCAACCGCTATCTCTACCAGCTCTTCCTGGAGCCCAAGACCGCCAGCCAGCGCAAAGACAGGGATATACTGCTGGCCACCGGGGCCCTCACCTATGATAAAGCCACCGGCAAATTCCGCATCGGTCCGCCGGAGAAGCTGCTGAACCATATTTACACCGGCAATGTGATGGAAACGGACGAACGCCTGGAGGTAAAAACGGCCCGCGGATACTTTGGCCTGCCCGTAGCAGATAACCCGGTGACCAAGACCCTCAAGATCCGCATGGCCGGCCAGCTTACCCAGTTTGGAGACCCTGTTAAAATGAATGGTGAAATGGTGCTGGCGCTGGACCTGCCGGTCAACCTGCGGGAAGCATTTGTTAAATATGGCAGCCGCATGACCAAAGATGCCATACAGGAGTTTCCGGCCAGCTTTGACAGCCGCCTGATCCAGGAATCCATCTCCGAGATCATGGACCGCGGCAACCCGGCAGAGCCGTTGAGCAAGCAGCTATGGGAAAAGGACCTGCCGGCCGTCAAAGACCCTGCCCAGCTCAAAGTGGGTAAATACCTGCCGGCCGACCTGGTGCTGAGCAACGTCAAGTTCAAGTATTGCAGCGTAGCCAACGCCCTGTATACCGCAGAAGACGTCTCCCTCCTATCCGTAGCCGGAGAGCCGATCAACCGGGTAAATACAGCGCGGATCATCTACGCCTTTGGCCGCCCGGATGCCCGGGGTAACCAACGGCCAGATACCCTGCGCCTCTACGTGGGCTGGGCCAATGACTTTGAATACCTGTTCATAGAAGCCACGGAAGGGTATGTCCGCATGACCTCCACACACATGGGAACCCGCCAGGTAGTAGAAGAACAAGTGGGCAAAATGGCCAAGAAGAACGAACTGGGCTATACCCTGGTCAATGCCACGCCTGAAGACGTGGATATATACCGCAACCGTTTCTCCCTGCGCTACTCGCCCACCGCCTGCGAAGCCGCCACCGAAGACGGAGAAGAAGCGCCGGAAGAAGAGGAACAGCCAGAGGAAGAAGCCCCTGCCGAAGAAAAACCCGGCGATACCCCGCCGGGAAACACTCCTCCCAAGCCGGAATAATCCGCCATGAACTCGCGCATTCCCCCCCTGGGTATCCTGCTGCTGGCAGCCCTCATCAGCCTGGCACTGGTACGCTTGCTACACAAACGCAAGCCCGCGGCCTCGTCTCCCGCAGAGGAAGAAGAACCCGAGGAGCAGCTTCAGCGCAGAGCTATCATAGAGGGGCAGGATGCCGAACGTCAGCGCATCTCGCGCGAATTGCATGACGGCATAGGCCAGATGCTGAATGCACTCAACTTCAAGGTAAATGAGGTAGTTAAGGATGAACTGGCCAAACAGCAGCTGATCTCTATGGTGGACGAAACCCGCAACGAGATCCGCCGCATGAGTAACAACCTGATGCCCAGCGTTCTCGGTGATTTTGGCCTAGTACCGGCGCTCAAGCTCCTGGCTAAAAACAGCCTGCAGCATGCCGGCACCTTTGTAGAACTGCGCTGCCAGATACCCGAAGACCGGCGCTACAATCCGTCCCTGGAGATGGCCGTATACCGCATAGCGCAGGAAGCCCTGAGCAACGTGATGAAGCACGCCAAAACCAAAGAAGCGACACTCCTGCTGGAAGAACGCAACGCCCACGTGTTACTGCAGGTGACGGACCACGGCCTGGGCTTTGATGCGGCACAGGCCTACAAACACAGCCAACCCGCGCACCACGGACTGCGCAACATGCGCGAACGTACCGAACTGCTGGGCGGCATCTTCTCCATTAACAGCAACCGGGGCAAGGGCACACGCATCTCCGTATCTTTCCCCTTAACTTTGTCTTCACATTAGTTGCTATATCTATGAGCAAAATCAAAGTATTGCTGGCAGATGACCACCGCATGGTGCGCACCGGCATCCGCAACCTGCTGCAGCAGGCCGGCGACATAGAAGTAGTGGCAGAAGTAGACTCCGGTGAACAGGCGGTGGCCCTGGCAACAGCCTCCGGTGCAGAAGTCATCCTGATGGATATTTCCATGCCAGGCCTCAACGGACTGGAAGCCACCCGGCAGATCAAGCTCAAATACCCCGACCTGCGGGTACTCATGCTCAGCATGCACGAAGAACCGGAATACGTCATCCGGGCAATGAAAAGCGGAAGCTCCGGCTATGTGCTCAAGAGCGCAGACCGGGACGAACTGCTCAATGCAGTACGCCGCGTACACTCAGGAGAAAAATACTACAGCCCCGGCGTAGCAGGCATAATGCTGGAAGATGGCCCTTCTGCCCAGAACCATGATCCCAATCTTATCCTCACGGCCCGTGAGCGGCAGATCCTCCACCTGGTAGCCAACGGCAAGGTCACCAAAGAAATAGCAGAAGAACTCAACATCAGCCCCCGCACCGTAGAAACGCACCGGGTAAACATCATGCGCAAACTGGATGTGGCCAACACTGCCGAGCTCATCAAGCTGGCCGTGCTCTACAAACTGGTAGAAGCCTAGTACCTGCCCCGCACCTATGAGCGGGTAAAATACCCCCGGGCCAGTCACCTACTCCACTTCTTTACCCTCCAAAACTCATCTGTTATGTCTGTCCACAAACCCTCAGATAAAAAAGTCACCACGCACAGGCTCCAGGAGATGAAGGAGCGTGGGGAAAAGATAGCCATGCTCACCGCCTACGACTTCAGCATGGCCCGCATCCTGGATGGCGCGGGGCTGGATGTCCTCCTGGTAGGCGACAGCGCCAGTAACGTCATTGCAGGCCACGAGACCACATTGCCCATCACCCTAGACCAGATGATCTTTCTGGCCTCTTCTGTGGTGCGGGGAGTGGACCGGGCGCTGGTGGTAGTGGACCTGCCCTTTGGCACCTACCAGGGAGACAGCCGCAATGCCCTGCAAAGTGCTATCCGCATTATGAAAGAAAGCGGAGCACATGCCGTAAAAGTAGAAGGTGGTGAGTTTGTTATCGAAAGTGTACGGCGCATCATCAGCGCAGGCATCCCGGTCATGGGCCACCTGGGACTTATGCCCCAGAGCATCTATAAATATGGCACCTATGCAGTGCGCGCCACAGAAGAGGCAGAAGCCGCACAGCTGCTCAAAGATGCCCGACTGCTGCAGGAAGCGGGTGTTTTTGCCCTGGTACTGGAAAAGATACCGGCCCAGCTAGCCCAGCAGGTAACGGCACAGCTGCACATTCCCACGATAGGTATAGGAGCAGGACCTCATACGGACGGGCAGGTACTGGTCACACACGACATGCTGGGCGTAAACCAGGAGTTCAGCCCGCGCTTTCTGCGCCGCTATGCGGACCTGCATACCGAGATGACCAGGGCCTTTGCCAGCTACATTTCCGATGTAAAGGCCAATGATTTTCCCAATGAGCAGGAATGCTACTGACCCAGGAATAACACCAGGCGGAGGTTACTGACCGGCATCTGCACATCCAGCGGCAGGCGGTTAGCCTTGAAGTAGTCCGTCAAACGGTGCTCATACTCCAGGCAGATAAAACGATAGCCCAGGCGGGCAAAGCCTGCAAACTGTGGTCCGGCCATATAATCTTTCAGGTTACGGCTAAGCGCCAGGTCATCCTGGTTGCTGGTATCCGTCAGGCGAGTATAAAGCTGGCCGCTCAATCGCACCAGCAAGCGGCCACCCAGTTCCAGGAACAACCCCTGCTTGCTGCCGGCCCAGGCATTCCCGGTAAGGTTCAGGTGCCAGGCAGCTCCCAGTTCCAGGTTCCCTACATAGAGCCGCTGGGATTTAAACTGCATCGAGTCTGCAAACGGGTGCTGCGCACCCGCCGTCTGCTGTATACGATACGCATGAGAGCTGTAACCCAAGTTAAAGGCCATTGCATTGCGTTTGGCAAAATAATAGCGGTAAGCACCCCCTGCAGAAAGATTACTCGCGCCAAAGCCCTGTACTTTTACCGGGCCTTCAGGCTCGCCAAAGTTGGCACCCATACCATAATAAAAGCCGCCGCCGTGGCGGTTACCTGCAGAAACAGGTACTTCGGCAGTACTATCGGCGCCCGGAGGCGTCACCGTCTCGCTCAGGATAACCGTTTGCGCCAGCGCCCCCTGAGAAAGGATCAGCAGAAACCAAACTAAACTATGGGCGATGTATCTCATGGGTATAACCTTCATAATGTATGCGAATGATATCTTCCGTGCCTACCAGCTCAGTACCTTCCGGGTCTTCCACGGTAATGCGGATCTCCATCTCTGAGGAAGCATTGGCATCGCGGGGGAGCACACGGGCCACTGCATAGGTCTTGAGTCTGCCCCCGGCATCTGCTACATGATAGAACAATGTACGCGTGACTGACTTCAACGGCAGGTGGCTGTTAAGTTTCACTACCAATACTTCAGTTTCTTCCTCTTCATCCGTTTCTATGGCAACACTGGCCACATGAAAGGTAACATTAACCGTATCAAACACCTTTCCTGCATCGAGCAGACGTTGCGCGGTAGGCACGCCATACCCATGCGAATAATCGAAGTAGGGATACAGGTGGCCTGCCTGCAGGATGCGTGCCTTGAGTTCCATCACCGGCAGGCTGGGCAAATGCTGGCGGGCGCAGGCAGCAAAGCCTGCCACCAGCGGGGAAGCAAAAGAAGTCCCATAGTGTATACCCAGTCCTTTGCTGTTGCCATTAGTGCCCGCAGCCATACCCGGTGCGCACACCTCGGGCTTCAGGCGGCCATCTGCGGTAGGGCCATAGCTGGAGAAATTGATGCGGATATCCGTATGCGGGTTAGTGCCTCCCACCGCCAATACACTATCTGCATCTGCCGGGGTGATCAGGTACTTCCACGAATCATTGCCTTCATTACCCGCAGCATTCACCACCAGCATACCCTTGGATGCCGCCTTATTTGCCGCCTTGGCCACGTAACTTTTATGCCCGTCCATATCCCCGGGGGTATAGCGGGGCTTATTGTAGCCCAGGCTGCTATTAATGACCTGGGCTCCTTTGCGGTCAGCCCACTCCATAGCCTGCATCCAGAAAACCTCTTCCCGGAAAGGCTCGCGCTGGGACATCTCCGTGCGAGCCAGCAGGAAATCTGCTTCATGGGCAAGTCCTACAGGCCCCTGAGAGGTCATACCCCCCACGCAGGCCAGCACCGTAGTGCCATGCGTAGCGCCGTGGTACACGTTCGGGTCATTCCCCACAAAGTCCCAGGTATCCCGGATGCGGGGACGCAAATGGGCGAATACGGGATCTTTATCCACTCCTGTGAAACCCGCATCAAAAACAGCCACCAGCACCCCTTTGCCGTTCAGTCCGTGCCGGGCAAAGGTCTCCTGTCCCAGGCGGATCATCTGGTACTGGCGATAAGACTCCGGCACATATTTACCCGCCATTGCCTGGGTACGGGGCTCAGCAGCCAGCACAGCTTCAGTGGGCACAGGGCGCTCCACGGCCTGGACAAAAGGTAAGGCAGCAATCTGCTGCAGCTGGGCTTCGGTAGCGCGCACAGCTACCATATTGAACCAGCGGCTGGCAAAGCACACACTATCCGACCCGGCACGCAACACCTCTATATAAGCACTGTGAACGGGGTAATCCGTCGCATCCCAGAGTGCCAGTCCCTGCGCCGCACGGCGGGCAATCGCCTCCTGTGAAAGATCCTCCGGTGCAACGGAAAGGTCACACGGCTTGTCTTTCAGCAGTACCCAGGCATACGATTGCGCAGCCGAAGGCTGGGCCAGCAACCATATCCATGCAATGACCAGGGCAAGACGTGACGGGTTCCGTTTGTGCATAGGGTATCAGGACTATTTTTTGCCTGAGGCGGGTTTGTCTTCTTCATCCATCTGCATCAGGTTAGCCTGAGGCAGCAGAAACTCCTTATCTGCCTCCAGCGAAGCGCGGAAGGATTTGCGCGCTTCCTCGCGGGCATTGTTCTCTTTCTGGAGCACACCCAGCACATTCAGGGCGGCGGCTTTGAGCAATACCTGCTGCTGGCGGCTGCGGTCTATGGCAATGCTGATCTTCTCCTGTGTGGCCTGCGGGTGATTGATGAGCTGGTTCAGGCTAAGAGTACACTCATACGTGCGTTTCAGCGAAAACTGGATGACCGCGATCTGGTACAGGTGAAAAGCCGAATTGCTGAGCTTAAACAGTGCTTCATAGTTGTCCAGGGACTCTTTGAGCGCCCCGATATTCTGGTAAGAAATGGCCACCAGTTCCATGATGCGCTGGTTCTGGGCATCCTTCTCCAGGATCTCTTTGCCCAGGGCAATACACTGGAGATTGGCCCCCATCGCAAAATACATGACCGCAAGGGAATCCTTAAGGGCCATATTATGGGGCTCTTCTGCCAGCTGGTAATAGAGTGCGACAGCGGCAGTATTAAAGTCTGCATAAGACTTAGCCATGCGGTAGACTTCCATATGCTTGGGTTCCGGCTTGGGGGCAGTCACAGCAGGGGTTTCTGCCTCGGAGGTAATCACATGAGAAGTACCTTTCTTTTGAGCAAAAACAGGGTGCATACCCAGTAAGAGACCCATCACAATAAACGGTTTCGTCATCATAGTTTAGGTGTGTTCAATATATTCTTTAGCGTCCCAAATGTAAGGAATATTCCCTGTGTATAAAGTGCATAGGGCCGCACGAAGACAGTATCCCACCGCAGATGCTCGCAGAAAACGTACCTTTGTGGCCAGATATTGCGCATGCAGCAGCCCATTGCCATCACCGCCTGCCATCGGTTATGCCGTTCCCGGCCCCAGGCATTTTCCCTGCAAGAGGGGCTGCCGGTAGCTGCATTGCCGGCAGAAGTCGCGGCCGAACTGGCGGCGGCCACCGGCCATGCCCCCCTGCACAAACTGGACCCGGTCACGCGCATGGCACTGCATTGCGGAATGGAAGCGGCGCGCAAGGCAGGCTGGGATGCCCGGGCCCAAAACGCCTGCGGCATCAATATTGGGACTGCCCGGGGAGCCACTTCCACGCTGGAAGCCACCCACGCCCAGCTCCTGGCAGAGGGCAAGGTGCCCGCGCATACCTCACCCCACACCACTGCCGGACATATAGCAGCTACACTGGCCCAGGCACTGCAAACCGGGGGCCCTGCCTTTTGCCACAGCATCACCTGCAGCAGCAGCGCCTTCGCACTGGCCAATGCCGCTGCCTGGCTGCGGTCTGGCATGGCCACACATTTCCTCGCCGGGGGGACCGAAGCCCCGCTCACGCCATACATACTCGCCCAGATGAAAGCGCTGGGCATCTATGCTGCGGCGGAAGAATGGCCTTGCCGCCCCTTTACCGGCCAGGGGGGCATGTTACTGGGAGAAGGCGCAGCCGTCTTTGCCCTGCAGCCGGCGGCTCCGGGTGTGCCTGCATTGGGTTTTCTGCAGGGCTTTGGCTTTGGCAATGAGGCCATTCCCAGCGCCACGGGAATCAGCCCGCAAGGCACCTGCCTGCAACATTCCATGACACAGGCACTCACGGCCTTTGGCCGGAATCCGGATCTTATCCTGGCACATGCCCCGGGCACCCGCCAGGGAGATGCCGCCGAAAAAGCTGCCCTGCAGACGGTTTTCGGTCAGCAGATCCCCCCGGTATACAGTACCAAGTGGTACACAGGACACACTTTCGGGGCGGCAGCGGGCATTTCGCTGGCCATCGCACTGGACTTGCTGGCCGGGCAGCCGCTGCCTGTGCCCCCGTTTACAACGCCGGACTTCCACCTGCCGGGGCAGGTCAACAGTGTGCTCATCAACAGCGTGGGGTTTGGGGGAAATGCCGTGTCCTTTATCCTGACGCGCCACGCCGCATGAGCTGGGATGCGTACCTGAATGACCGGCTGGCGGCCCTGCGCCAGGCAGGGCTGTACCGTCAGCTGGAACCGCCGCTCCCCGGCGCCGATTTCTACAGCAACGACTACCTGGGCCTGGCGCGAGACCCTGCCTTGCACAGCCGCCTGGTAGAGCGTATCCGCCGGGAACCGCTGCTGGGCGCCAAGGGCAGCCGCCTGATCGGGGGCAACTCCCCGCTGGCCGAGGAGGTGGAGCAAGACATCGCCCGTTTTCACCGGGCAGAAGCCGCCCTGCTGTTCGGTTCGGGTTACCTGGCTAATATCGGGCTGTTCGCCGCGCTCACCACCCGGCAAGACACTATCCTGTACGATGCAGCCATCCATGCTTCCATGCGCGACGGCATCCGGTTGAGCCTGGCGCATGCCCACAGTTTCCGCCACAATGACCTGGAGGACCTGCGGCAAAAGCTTACGCATGCCCGTGGTAACGTGCTGATCGCCACCGAGGGGCTCTTCAGTATGGATGGCGACCAGGCGCCGCTGGCAGCGCTGGCCGATCTCTGCGCACAAAGCGGCGCGCGGCTCGTGGTGGACGAAGCCCACAGCGGCGGCATCCTGGGTCCGGAGGGGGCCGGACTGGCGGCGGCACCGGCCATTGCCCCATACTGCCTGGCCCGCATCTATACCTTTGGCAAAGCCCTGGGGTATCACGGCGCTGGTATCGTGGGCAGCCGCCTGCTGCGGGAAACGCTGGTCAACCTGGCCCGGTCGTTCATCTATACCACGGCATTGCCGCCCCACAGCCTGCTGGCCATACAGGAGGTGTATCGCCATCTGCCGGACCTCTCAACAGCCCGTGCGCAGTTGCAACAGCAGATCGCCCGCCTGCAGGAAGGACTGGCGGCCCGCGGCATCCCTTACCTCGGGGGCGAAGGCCCCATCTTTGCCATACCCATACCCGGAAATACGGCAGTGCAGGCCGTTTCGGCACAACTTTTGCCAGAGGCGCGGGTGAAGGCCATCCGCAGCCCCACTGTGCCCCCGGGTACCGAACGGCTGCGGATCTGCCTGCATAGTTGTAACACCGAAGCAGAGATAGCGGCCCTCCTCAACCGCCTGGGCAGTATTCTAACTAAAAACCAATAGTTTTGCCGGCATGGTAAAAGTTTTATTTGTCTGTATGGGTAATATCTGCCGCTCACCGATGGCAGAGAGCATCTTTAAACACCATGTGTTGCAGGCCGGCCTGCCAGACCACATAGGGGTGGACAGCGCCGGTACCGGCGGCTGGCACGAAGGGGAGTTGCCCGACGTGCGCACCCTGAACATCCTCAACAAATATGGGCTGGACTCCCAGGCGCGCGCGCGGCAGATCCGCCCCAGGGATATGCGGGAATTCCACTACATCCTGGTGATGGACCGCACCAACTACAGCGCGGTGCAGCGCCTGCACGCCGGCAGGGAAAGCGCGGCCAAACTCCACCTGATGCGGGAGTTTGACCCGGAGCCCGGCGACGGCGAGGTGCCCGACCCCTACAGCGACCACGAGGAGGCTTTTGAGCATGTGTACCATATACTGGACCGCAGCACCCTCCACCTGCTGGGCCATATCCGCCAGCAGGAAGGGTTGTAACGCACGAACGCCCCCGCACGCGCACCCTGAGCACAGCGAAGGAACTCTGCCCACAGGGTACAGT
>JAHBTG010000025.1 GCA_019638695.1 Bacteroidota bacterium
GGATGTGCGGCGGCCCGGGAGGCAACACGCTGAGATGCTTCCGCAGGCGGGGCTATATTTCCCAGCTTGGATTCCAGCAGGCGGAGGGTGTCGTCCTCATCAAATAGCCCGGCCACGATCAGGGTAGCCTGGGTAGGGTGAAAATACGTTCTGGCATAGGTCCGGCAGCGTTCGGGAGAAAGGGCATCCAGGTCCTGGGAGGTGGGGTGAGTGGCATAGGGATGTCCCGGCCCAAAGATCTTTTCGCCAAAGATCACCCTGGCCTGGTAAGGCGTTTTTTGCTGCTCCACCACCAGCCGCTGGCGGGTACGTTCCAGTTCGGTGGCAAATTCCTCCTCGGGTAAAGTAGCGTTCAGCACCACATCCCTGAGCAGGTTGAGTGTCAGCGGCAGGTGGCGCTCCAGGGTGCTCAGGGTGAGGGTAGAAAGCTCATAACCGGTGTCCACACTCAGGCTGGCCCCAAAGTCGTCCAGCATCTGGGAGAGCTGCAGGCTGGTCTTGGTGGTGGTGCCTTCTGTCAGGAGCTTGCCGGTGAAGGCCGCCAGCCCGGTAATGTCTTCATAGCAGTTGCCGGCCGGGAATACCAACTGGCATTCTACCACTTCCTGGGTGCCATAGCGTATCATATACACCGGTATCCCGTTGCTCAGGGTGTGCCGGGAGACTGGGGGCAGGGGCACATAGGTGATGGCGGCGGCGGCGGGCGGGCTTTGGCGGTCTAGTCTGCGGCTCATGCTTGCGTACTCAGGTAATAGAGGGTGGAGCACTGCTCCGGGCGCAGGTATTTCTGCTTGGCATCCAGTACTTGTTGTGCTGTCAGCTGTCGGTAGGCGTCTGCCTGGGTATTGATGAGATGCGGGTCTCCCAGGCTGTCATAGATCGCCATGGACATGGCGCGGTTCAGCACGGTGGTCTTTTCAAAGATATCGCTGCTCTCTATACGGTTTTGCATGCGTTCCAGCTCGTCCGGTTTCAGGCTGTCAAATTCCTGCAGTACTTCGTTCAGCACCTGTTCATATTCTTCCACTGTGCGTCCTTTGGCCACTCTTCCTTCTATGGAGAGCATGCCGGGGTCATAGAGCCCCCAGGAAAAAGCAGATATGCTGCTGGCCACGCGGGTTTCCTTCACCATCCGCTGGTAGAGCCTGCCGCTCTTGGAGCCGGTGAGCAGGTCTGTGACGATATCGGCGGCAATGTAGTCCTGTGCAGCGCGGGGCGGGCAATGCCAGGCTTTGTACACGGCATGGTAAGGCACGTCCTTTTCTACCGTCAGGCTGCGGGCTTCATGCTGTGGCGGTTCGGTAATGCGGCGCGGGCGTTTGACGTCCCGCCGCGGCAGGGGACCGAACCATTTCTCCGCCAGGCGCATGGCTTCTGCTGCTTTGATACCTCCGCTAATAACCAGTGTGGCATTGTTGGGGGCGTAAAAGCGGTAAAAGAATTCTTTGATTTCGTCCAGCGAAGTGTGCTCTACATGTCCCGGGTCTTTGCCTATGGTCATCCAGTTGTAGCTGTGGAAGCGGAAATGCAGGGGACGCAGCAGTAGGTAGGCGTCTCAGTAGGGCTGGTTGAGGTAGCGTTGTTTGAATTCTTCGATCACCACACTGCGCTGCACGGCCAGGTTCTGTTCGCTGAAGTCGAGCTCCAGCATACGGTCACTCTCCAGCCACAGGGCTGTCTCCAGCTGGCTGCCCGGCAGGGTAATGTAATAGTTGGTAATATCACTGTTCGTGAAGGCATTGTTCTCCCCGCCCACCCGTTGCACATGGGTGTCATAGTCTGGCACATGCTTGCTGCCGCTGAACATGAGATGCTCGAACAGGTGTGCCAGCCCGGTGCGGGTGGGGGATTCATCCGCTGAGCCCACCCGGTAAAGGATGTCCACGGCCACTTTGCTTACGGTGGGGTCCTCATGAATAAGTACCCGCAGCCCGTTGTCCAATACATAGCTGGTGAAGTGAATGTGCATCGCTCAGGGTTTGGCGAAAATTACAGAAATTCTGGCATCTCTTAATTCTATGCCGCCTGCACACCCATAAAATAGGGCAGATTTCCGCTGTCTGCACGCCCATTTCCCTTAAGCAACAATAGTTTTCTGTTTTTTTAATGCAGGAGTTATGTATATTCAGATATATGTATTTGTTTTGGCGCTGAATTAGTTGCTAGACTAACTACCTTTCAGGAGAGCCGGTCCCGCCGGCTCTTTTTTTATGGGCAAACCGATAAGGGCGGCTTGGGTGTCGGTTATGTCTTAGAGACATTCTAAATTAACTTTTTTTGGGCTTAATCGAAGAAAAAGCGGGCATTGTTCTGTTATTTCAAAGTCTGGATACACCCGAATTTTCATTTACTTTGAAGTAACGATTCGAGAAACGATGGAAGTAAAGCTTGACGTACCCCTTCTCACCTCCAGCATAGGTAAAAAGCTGCTGATGGCCGTCACCGGCCTGGGTCTTACCTTTTTCCTCTTCGGGCACCTTGCCGGGAACCTGCTGCTGCTTAAGCAGGATGGCGGAGTGGCCTTTAATGAATATGCTGCTTTCATGAAGTCTTCTCCCCCCATATGGGTATCTGAGATCCTAGTGTTTGCCGGTTTCGTGATGCATATCATTCAGGGCATTCGCCTGACTATTCTCAACGCCAAAGCCCGCCCTGTAGGCTACAAGCGCAATAAGGGCTCTGCCAACAGTACCTTTTACAGCCGGTTTATGTCTGTAACGGGCACTATCCTGCTTATTTTCCTGATCATTCACCTCTGGAGCTTTTTCTTCAAGCATAAGCTGCTGAACCTGGAGCCGGGTGTGGACCTGTACACTGCTGTGGTACTGGCATTCTCCAATGTATACTACACCTTGTTTTATGTGGTGGCTATGGTGGTGCTGGCGTTTCACCTCGCCCATGGAGTGCAAAGCGCTGTGCAGACCCTGGGGTGGCAGATCAACCCCAAAGTGGCCAGGTGCATTCAGAACATTGGGTATGCCCTGGCAGTACTGGTGCCTGCCGCATTTGCCATGGTGCCCCTTTATATCCTGTTTGCCACTCAAGGAATCTTTTAGGCTCTATTCCCAAGCATTATTCCCAAATATCTGATAGCTTATGTCAGTACTGGACTCTAAAATACCCGAAGGCCCGCGGGCGGAGAAATGGACCCGCCACAAGGGGAACATCAAACTGGTAGCGCCTCACAACAAGCGCAAGCTGGATATCCTGGTGGTAGGCACGGGTTTGGCCGGTGCTTCAGCTGCGGCTTCGCTGGCGGAGCTGGGCTATAATGTGAAGACCTTCACCTTCCATGACAGTCCGCGCCGCGCACACTCCATTGCCGCCCAGGGGGGCATCAATGCCGCCAAGAACTACCGTAATGACGGAGACAGCGTGCACCGCCTCTTTTACGATACGATCAAAGGAGGAGACTTCCGTGCCCGCGAAGCCAATGTGCATCGCCTGGCAGAAGTATCCGGTAACATCATAGACCAGTGTGTGGCGCAAGGGGTGCCCTTTGCCCGCGAATACGGGGGGCTGCTGACTACCCGTTCGTTCGGAGGCACGCAGGTAAGCCGCACATTGTATGCCCGTGGCCAGACCGGCCAGCAGCTGCTCCTGGGTGCTTATAGCGCCTTGAATAAAGGAATCCATTCCGGGCAGATCAAGAGCTATACCAAGACGGAACTGCTGGATGTCGTGGTTATAGACGGCGTATGCCGCGGTATTGTAGTACGGGACCTGGTAACCGGCAAACTGGAAAGCCATTTTGGACATGCCGTGCTCCTGTGTACAGGAGGGTATGGCAATGCCTATTACCTGAGCACCAATGCCAAGAATAGTAACGTAACGGCTGCCTGGCGCGCCCACAAGCGGGGAGCGTTCTTTGCCAATCCTTCTTTTGTACAGGTGCACCCCACCTGTATACCCGTCAGCGGTGATTACCAGAGCAAGCTTACCCTTATGAGTGAGAGCCTGCGTAACGACGGCCGGGTATGGGTGCCCAAAACACCCGGAGACAAGCGCCACCCCAACCAGATCCCGGAAGAGGAACGCGACTATTACCTGGAGCGTATTTACCCGGCATTTGGCAACCTGGTGCCGCGTGACGTGGCCAGCCGCAATGCCAAATACCAGTGCGATGAAGGCAAAGGCGTGGGCGAGAGCGGTCTGGCCGTGTACCTGGACTTCCGCGATGCCATCAAGCACTTTGGGCGCCCTACCATTGAGGCCCGCTATGGCAACCTCTTTGATATGTATAAAAAGATCACCGACGAGGACCCCTATGAGGTGCCCATGCGCATCTACCCCGCGGTGCATTATACCATGGGAGGTCTCTGGGTAGATTATAACCTGATGACCACCATCCCCGGGCTTTTTGCACTGGGAGAGGCTAACTTCTCAGACCACGGTGCTAACCGCCTGGGTGCCAGTGCATTAATGCAGGGCCTTGCAGACGGGTATTTTGTGATCCCTTATACCATTGGAGAGTACCTGGCGGGTATTAGTTTCACCAAGACCCCCACAGACCATCCAGCCTTTAAGACGGTGGAAACAGAGGCTAACCAGCGGCTGGAGAGGTTGCTGTCTATAAAAGGGAGCTTGACTGTGGATGAGATCCACCGCCGTAGCGGTAAGATCCTGTGGGATAACTGCGGTATTACCCGGAATAAAGCAGACCTGGCGAAGGCGCTGGATGAATACCGTGCCATGCGGGAGCTTTTCTGGAAAGAAGTAAATATACAGGGCAGTTCTCAGGACCTGAACCAGAGCCTGGAGAAAGCCAACCGCCTGGCAGACTTCCTGGAACTGGGCGAGCTGATGATACAGGACGCCTTGCACCGCGAAGAAAGTTGCGGTTGTCATCTGCGCGAAGAATATATGAGCCCCGAAGGTGAGGCTGTGCGCAATGATGATGCGTTTTGCTACGCCGCGGCCTGGGAACACAAAGCCGACGGCGGCTGGAACCTCCATAAGGAGCATCTGAAGTTTGAAAACGTAAAACTGGTACAACGCAGCTATAAGTAATACCATGAGTGCGAACTATATCAATATAACTGTAGAGGTATGGCGCCAGCCCGGTGACAAAGCCCAGGGCCGTTTTGAGACCTATTCTCTGCAAAACATCTCCACCCATATGTCTTTCCTGGAGATGCTGGACGTGCTGAACGAGCAGCTCCAGAAAGAGGGTAAGGAGCCCGTTGCTTTTGACCATGATTGCCGGGAGGGTATCTGCGGCAGTTGCGGTATGTATATCAATGGCCGGGCACACGGTCCGCAAGAACTTACGACTGCCTGCCAGCTGCATATGCGCACATTCCAGGATGGCGAACACATTGTGGTGGAACCGTGGCGTGCCCGGGCATTCCCTGTGCTCAAAGACCTGGTAGTAGACCGCGGGGCGTTTGACCGCATTCAGCAGGCTGGCGGCTTTGTATCCATAGATACCGGCAGTGCACCGGATGCTAACGAGATCCCCATCCCCAAACCTATCTCGGATTATGCCTTTGAGGCGGCGGCCTGTATCGGTTGCGGGGCTTGTGTGGCTGCGTGTAAAAATGCGTCTGCCATGCTGTTCGTTTCTGCCAAAGTATCTCACCTGGCCTTGTTGCCGCAGGGCCAGGTGGAAAAGCGGGAGCGGGTAAAGGCCATGGTGGCCCAGATGGATGCAGAAGGTTTTGGAAACTGCTCCAACACCGGCGCTTGCGAAGCCGAATGCCCCAAAGGCATCTCGCTCTCCAATATCGCCCGTATGAACCGTGAATACCTTTCTGCCAAGCTCAGCCAAAAGCAATACGACAAATAAAGTTTATGTGAAAACTTATTGTCTCCGCAAATTTTCTGGTGGCGTTGTGGATTTTTTCTATATTTGCCTCTCAAAGACCTAAACTACAGGACACATGTTTATTCGTTTTCGCGCTTCGTTCCTGATTTTTGCAGCATTTCTGCTGTTCTCTACGCTAGATGCGCAAGCCCAGCGCCGTTACAACTACTTTAGTCTTGGCCTCACCGTAGGTGTCAGCCACTATCAGGGAGACCTTGATGATAATGGTTTTGACTGGTGGAACGTGTTCTCTTCCAAAGAGAATGAGAACATAGGCAATCCCTTCGCACTGCTTCGCCCCGGTTTTGGCGCTTGTCTCAACTACCATTTCCACCCGCATATGTACGTGCGGTTTGCCTTTAACCAGGGCTGGATTGGTGCCAGTGACGAGAAAAACACGGATGGCCCCCGTATTTATCGTAACCTGCATTTCAAGAGCCATGTGACTGAGATCTCTGCTCAGCTGGTATACGAGTTCTTTGCTACACAGCGCCACTATCGCTATCGTCCTACCTGGAGTCCTTATATATACTCCGGTATAGCCGTCTTCAACTTCTCTCCCAAGGCCAAGCCCGATGAGCAATGGCTCTCTGCCTATCCCGGTCTGTTCAGCTCTGCCGATGAGTGGGTAGCTCTGCAGCCCCTGGGTACCGAAGGCCAATATCTGGATGATCCTGATAATCGTTATCCCGATCCTTACAAGCTGACCCAGATCTCTATCCCCGTGGGTATCGGTGTGCGTCGCAAGATCAATGACCGTATGGATGTGTTCATTGATATGGGTATCCGCAAAACCTTTACAGACCACCTGGATGATGTATCTGGCCGTATTACTCCTGTAGAAATGATGTTCCCCGGCGGTGACTACCGTGCAGGAGGCGCCTATGCTTCCATGAATGAGTTCTTTGACCAGGGCCAGGTAAAGAGCGCCCTGTTCTCTGACCGCAGCGGCTATATCTACAGCAGCAGGCCTTTTGATCCTTTGGAGGACAGGTCCAGGTTTGATGGTCCTGCGGACTATTCCCCCGATGCCTACGGCATTCGCCCTGGTGGCTGGAAAGCAACCGGTGAGATTCGTGGTAACCGTAATGACCTCGACTGGTATATGTTTACTACTGTGGGCGTTACTTATATCCTGGATAAGCCTGACCGCTGCCCCAAGTTCAAATAAGCCATCCCTCACTTGAAAATATAAAAGGACGAGACTGCACAGGTCTCGTCCTTTTTGTATGGGTAAATAGGTAAATTAGCAGGCCCAATATTGGACTTAGCCTTTCCGGCGGACTTTCCTAGAATGTTACCCTTGGCAGAATCAACCTCCTCGGCACTTGACCCTGCCCGCATTCCCCGGCATATAGCCATCATTATGGATGGTAATGGCCGCTGGGCCAAGCAGCGTGGCAGCATCCGGATATTTGGGCATAAATCTGCTTTGAAATCTGTGCGTGAGGCCGTGGAAGGTTGCGTGGAAGTGGGCGTGCGCTATCTTACCCTGTACACATTTTCTACAGAGAACTGGCGCCGTCCCAGGGCCGAAGTGAATGCACTGATGCAGTTGCTGGTGTCTTCCCTGCGCAAGGAGATCCAGACACTCTCGGACAATGGCGTGCAGCTGCAGGTCATTGGGGATATGGAGGCCCTGCCTGCCCGCTGCAAGAAAGAACTGCAGGAGGCCCAGGACACTACGGCACAGAATACCCAGCTGGTGCTTACGCTGGCCCTCAGCTATGGCAGCCGGCTGGATATTACCCGGGCCATGCAGGAGATCGCCCGGCAGGTAGCTGCCGGCACCTTGCAGCCGGAACAGATAGACGAACAAGTGATTGCCCGGCATCTCAGCACTGCGGATATGCCCGATCCCGAACTGCTGATTCGCACGAGCGGAGAATACCGCATCTCTAATTTTCTCCTTTGGGAAATTGCGTACAGCGAGCTGTATATTTGCGATACCTTGTGGCCGGATTTTCGTCGACAACACCTCTTTGAAGCCATACGGCAATATCAGGGCAGGGAACGCCGTTTTGGAAAAATCAGTGAACAACTTCAGTCTTGATGCACCGCCTGCTCTTTAGTCTCCTGCTCCTTGCCTCCCCCGTGTGGGCGCAGCAGCTTCCCACCATCCCCGACGGTAAATATGTACTGGCCGATGTAGAGGTTCAGGGCAATGCGTCCATCGAACGGGCTACCATTATCACCTTCAGCGGCCTGGTGATGGGGCAGACCATACAGGTGCCCGGTGATGACATAGCCGCTGCCATGCGCCGTCTCTGGAAACAGAACGTGTTTGAAGATGTGGCGATCAGTGCGCTCAAAATAGAAGATAACCGCATATACCTGCTTATACAAGTGGCAGAGACGCCTCGCCTGGCGCGCTATTCCTTCGAGGGCGTGAAAAAAACGACGGCAGATGAACTTCGGGAGAAGATCAAATTCGTCCGGGGCCAGCGCTTTACAGAGGCCAAGAAACGCCAGGCTGTGCGCATCGTTCGCAACTACTTCATGGCTAAGGGTCATTATGATGCGCAAATAGACATTACCTCCCGGGAAGATCCTTCTGCTCCCAATGGGATCATTGCCACCGTTAAGATTCGCAAGGGCAGGAAGCATAAGATACAGGCTATCAATATTTCAGGGCTGGAGGAGATCTCTGAGCGCAAGCTGAAGGCCAAGATGAAAGATACCAAGGAGCGCCGTATATACAGTGTGTTCAAGCGCTCCAAGTTTGTTACCTCGGATTACGAAGCTGACAAGGAGAAGATTATCCAGTATCTGCAAAGCAAAGGTTACCGGGATGCCCGCGTCCTCAGCGATACCGTGCGTAAAGTGGAAGGCCGCAACCTGGTGCGTGTGGATATGCAGCTTTTCCAGGGACGCCAGTACTACATCCGCTCCATTCAGTGGGACGGTAACCAGAAGTATGCTACCGGCCGCCTGGATACATTGCTCAACATTCGCCCCGGAGATATTTATAACACTACGCTGCTGAGCAAGCGTTTATATGGAGACCCTTCCGGCAATGATATCAGCAGTCTGTACCAGGACGACGGGTACCTGTTCTTCAATATAGAGCCTATAGAGCGTGCAGTGGTGGGAGATTCTATCGACCTGGTCATGCAGGTATATGAAGGGCCCATTGCGCATTATGACCGCATTATTATCGAAGGGAACCGCAGTACCAGCGACTATGTCATCCTGCGGGAGATACGGACCCTGCCGGGCAACAAATTCAGCCGTGCGGAGGTTATCCGCACCCAGCGGGAGCTCATGGCGCTGGGATACTTTAATGACCAGACGATGAACGTTACCCCTGTCCCCAACCCGGAGAAGGGCACGGTGGATATGAAGTACTTTGTCGAAGAAAAGGCTTCTGATCAGCTTTTCTTCCAGATGGGCTGGGGAGGACGCGTGATGAATCCTAATGCTGCCCTGGCCGGTTTTGGCGGGGGGCTTATCGGCACCGTGGGGGTTACCCTGAATAACTTCTCTACCAAGCAATTCTTCAAAAAAGGAGCCTGGCAGCCTATTCCCAAAGGAGACGGCCAGCGCCTCACCCTTCGTGCACAAGTTAACGGACGCGGGTTCCAGAATTACGGGGTTTCTTTTATGGAACCCTGGTTCGGCGGGCACAAACCCAATTCGCTGGGGATGAATGTCAACTATAGCATCCAGTCATGGGCGCCCACCGGCTTCCGTATCAATATCCTGGGTACATCCGTAGACTGGGGGCAGCGCATGAAAGTGCCCGACGACTTCTTCCGCAGTTATACCACACTGGGTTACCGCTATTACCACGTGCAGAATGCCGGCAGCTTCTTCCCGGCAATGCCCAATGGTTTTGTCAATATCATAAGCCTCAAGCAGACGTTCGATCGCACCAGCTCTGCGCCGCCTATCTTCCCCACCAGTGGTAGCGTCCTTACGTTCTCCGTAGAGGGCACGCCTCCTTATTCACTCTTCCGCCAGAATACAGATTATGCAGAGGACCCCTCTTTGCGGTTCCGTTGGCTGGAGTTTCACAAGTGGTCCTTCCGCACGGAGGCATATATACGGATGACCCGCAGCAAGAAGCTGCCGATGATCCTTTTCCCGCGCGCTATGTTTGGCTTCCTGGGGGCCTATAACCGGGATCTGGGTGTGTCGCCCTTTGAGCGGTACTATATTGGCGGAGACGGTTTGTTTGGCTTTAACCTGGATGGCCGTGAGATCATTGCCGGCCGCGGTTATGACGGACCCTACCTCGGCCCTTCCGGAGGCGGTACGATCTACTCCAAGTATACGCTGGAGCTGCGTCAGCCCATTGCGCTCTCGCCCATGGCCAGTGTATGGGTACATGCCTTTGCAGAGGCCAGTAATGCCTGGGGCCGCTTCCGCGACTATAATCCTTTTGAGCTCTACAGGGCTGTGGGAGGGGGTGTCCGGCTCTTTTTGCCTATGTTTGGGTTAATTGGCCTGGATTTTGCTAGACCTCTGGATGACGCACCCAATAATCTCAATGATAACAACACCAAGAAGTATACATTGCACTTTATGATTGGTCAACAGTTTTAACGCATAAACACCACACCTATGAAACGCTCCCTGCTTCTCTTGCCCCTGTTTGCCTTCCTGGGTATTGCACACACCGCTTTTGCCCAGAAGTTTGGTTATATAGATTCCCAGTCTGTGCTGGAAAAGATGACCGAATACCAGGCCGTACAACGTGAGATGGATGACCTCTCCAAGCGCTGGCAAGGCGAACTGGACAACCAGTATGCCGCTATAGAGAAGTTATACAATGACTATCGTGCCAAGGAAGTTTTGCTGTCCAAAGAAGACAAAAAGCGCATGCAGGATGAGATCATGGCTGCGGAGAAAAAAGCCCGCGAGTTCCAGAACAGTAAATTCGGTTATGACGGCGAACTCTTTAAGCAGCGGGAAGAGAAGATGCGCCCTATCCAGGAGAAGCTTATGGACGCCACTAAAGCCATATCTGTGGAGCGCCGCCTGGATGTCATCTTTGACCGCTCTGGCTCTGCTACCATCTTCTATGCCGATCCCCGCTTTGATGTATCTGCCGATGTGATGCGCAAACTGGGTGTGAACCCCGACACCGCTACTACGCCCGGCAAGTAATCCTGCTACGGCATTGCACTTTTGCTATCTTTGCCATTCCTTTTGAAACTATCATGAAGAAAATTGCAATTCTTTGCCTGGGTATGATGTGCACCCTGGCAGTACAGGCACAGGTTAAGATTGGGTATACCAATGGGGAAGCCCTGCTCTATATGATGCCCGACTATAAGGGAGTGGACGAGCAGCTGAGGGTCTCTCAGCGCAAGTACCAGGAAAATATCAATATCAAGCAGCAATATCTTCAGGCAAAGCTGGAAGAATACCGCGACAACGAAAGCAAAGGAGCCCTCACTGCCGAGCAGAAGGAGAAGATGCAGAATGACCTGATGACCCTGCAAAAGGAGATAGAAGAGTATATTGACGATGCCGAGCAGCAAATGCAGGCCCGCCGTGCTGAGCTGTTGAAACCCCTGGTTACCAAGATGCAGGCTGCCTTGGAGGGACTGGCCAAAGAAGAAGGCTACTCCTATATCTTTAACAGTGCCGTGGCTGGCGGCAGTGTATTGCTGCATGGCCCCAAGGAGCATGATGTAACGCTCAAGATGCTCAAACGCCTGGGTGTGGAAGTTACCCCCGAGCTGGAGAAGCAGTTGAAGGGTGAAGAAGTCAGCCCCATAGGTACCGGCACCGGTAAGTAAGCCATGATGGAATCCCAAGCCCCTATTGGCATCTTTGATAGCGGCCTGGGCGGCCTCACCGTCTTACAATCTATACAAGAGAGGCTCCCCCACGAGTCTCTTTTGTATTTTGGAGATACCGGTCATTTGCCTTATGGGGACAAGAGTCCCCAGCAGGTGCGCGGCTATGTGCGCAGCATCACCCGTTATCTGCTAGGCCAGGGAGTAAAAGCCATTGTGGTAGCCTGCAATACCGCAAGTGCGGCTGCCCTGGATGTGGTGATGGAAGAGGCCGGCCCTGTGCCGGTGGTGGAAGTGATCTCCCCTGCGGCCCAAGCGGCTATAGCTGCTACCCGCAATGGTATCGTGGGCATTATCGGTACGAAAACCACGGTTTCCAGTGGGATGTATACCCAGCGCCTGAGCGCCTTGCGGGCAGATGTGCAGGTGATCGCCCGTCCCACACCACTGCTGGTGCCTTTGATAGAAGAAGGGTGGCAGCATACACAGGTCCTGCAGGATGTGGTGGCCACTTACCTGGCGCCGGATGTTTTTCCTGCTATAGACACCCTTATCCTGGGGTGTACACATTACCCGATCATCTCCGAGCAGGTTGCCCGGCACCTGGCCGCCCGGTTTCCCCAGCCTGTGCAGGTGATTACTTCAGGGCCGCCCACGGCAGACCAGTTAGCCCTGTTATTGGCCAGGCATCAACTGCAGGCGTCTGCAGGCAGCCAGGCACGGTATTGCTACCAGGTCTCGGACCTCACACCCACTTTTCAGATGCTGGCCCATACCTTCCTGCAGTCTCCTATCGCACTGGAGCAGGTAACCCTTTCTTAGCTGCTACCCCGCGGCCGGAAATACGGCGCTTTGTATTGTGATTGATCCGGGGCCTTGCTCCCCAGTTCCTGCTGCAGGTGCTTGAGCCGGCGGCTGCTTCGCACAATATCCACTAACATCCACACACAGCCCAGTCCAAAGACTGCCAGTAAGCCCGCCGCAGCCACTATGGCTAGTTGGTGCACCGGGTTTTCCTCTGTGTTTGCCAGCGTACTGAGCAATAATCCGCAACAGGTGAAGCAGATCACTGTCAGCAGGATCATTTTGCCGAATAGCGCATATTTATTCAGCCGTACATGTAATGAGTTCTGGTAGTACCGCATATGGCAATATAATTGAACGTGAATTGCCTGGTTCTCTATAAAGTACGACTTGTATTGAATAATGTTATGGTAATATTCAATTTTATTGAATATTAATCATTCTTAAGTTGTGCCAGGGGATGCTGTTCCTGTGCTCTCTGCAGAGAGCCTTTACCACTGGCAGGGCTTATTCATTTTACCCGGTTGGGGATGAGATGGGGTTACATATGCAGCAGGTGGCGCTTGCGCACTGCATTGATCGTGCGCTGGTAGCGATACACGTATTCCATGACCAGCGTAGCGGCCAGTGCGCCAAAGGTGTGCCACAGGAAGTGTGTGCCCATAGGGAATACTATGGACAGTTCCAGGTCCAGGGCGCGGGCACTGACGGCCAGCAGGAAGCAGGACAAGGCCAGTACGATAAACCGCGCATGGCGGTAACCCGTACGGTAGAGTACCAGGCTGATAGGAAGCAGCATCAGTAATGCCATCATACCGTAGCTGATGCTGATCCCCGCCATGCGCGAGAGGGGTAGCCAGTCCATCCGGATGGCCCATGAGATGAGTACCTGCAGGACAAAGAGCCCGCCTATAATGCCGAATATGGTCCGGCCGCTCAACCGTAATTGCCGCCAGAAGAAGATGGAAGTCAACAGGCTCAGCAGCAGGATGGGCAGCCAGTCCATAACCAGCCACACGTCGTGCGCCCGGAAGCCATGATAAATGGTGCCTCCTACGCCTCCCACCAAAAGCAGCGGCAGGCATGCCGCCAGGAAAGGATGCTGCCGGAACTGGCCGCGCAGGCGTACTATCCAGGAAAAAACAATGCCTATAAACAATGCTGCGCTCACCATATTCCAAGGTTCCATGATCAGATGATCCGGGTTGGTCTCGGCGTAGATGGGGCCGTGGTCGTGTATGCGTTCACGAATCTGTTCTTCTGAATAGAGAGGATGCAGGAGGGGAAGCAGCAGGTGTATCATACGGTAAAGCTACATACACAGTAATAACTCCGGGTAATAGCTATAAGTTGCACCTTATACACAACAGGAGCGGGTATTGCGGGATTACCTGCGCATAATTGCAGGATTGACCGCTAACCCTCATCTGCGTATCTTTAAGGCTATGTTTGGCAACTGGCACATATGGGGTTTATTGTGGCTGGCCGCTCTTTGCAGTCCCGGCCCCTTATTTGCCGAGCCCTTGCTGGCAGACCTGGAACTGGAGGAAGGGGTGTGGGAACTGGCCGTGGTGAGCCTGCATAACTACAATGCCAGTCCCCTGCAGGAAGAATACGGTACCTTTCTTGTGCGCAATACACATGCGCTGCGCCAGATGAAGCAGAGCTGGCAGGGCCATCCTTTTTTTGAAGATAACTGCGATTATCACTATGCCCTGAAGTTCTACCAGAACCGCAAGCTGCGCAAGACGTTGTTGCTGAACCTCAACTGCCAGTATATCACAGAGGGCATGTTCAGCTATACTTTTGACCCCCAGCTACTGTTCCGCTTCAGGGCCTATTTTGAGCGGGTGCCCTGGAGTAACATCAACTATTCCGATATCCGCAAGCTGCGCACAGCTATTCAGCGCCTGGAGAACCAGCAGCAATTCTATTTTTACCACGATGTAAAGCCCTATCAGTATGACGGCTGCTTTGTACTGAAGACTACCGGGCACAAACCCGATGCCGACAGGGATAGCCTGGTGCGGGTGCTGGCAGACTATATTGCCTGGCATGCGGAGAGCCGCGATTTTCATATAGTCCCTCACTTATTATATCTGGACGACCGGGACCGCCTGGCCATCAGATACGAGGTTTACTGTAATGAAGACCTGGCTCGTAAATACCTGGGCCGCGAACAGCGCAATGTGGTGGCCTGGTGGCGCAGCCACCTGGAGTGGATAGACCAGGAAAATAAAACCCTGACGTTAACGGTCGTCGGCATTAGCCAGAAGCGCTATAACCAGGTGATGGGCTACACCAGTCCCTGAGGATTGCTCCTTTGCGCAACATTCCCTTACCTTTGAGCCCGTGCGCCCGCTTACTTCCTATGCTGCCCAGCTATGTTGCAGGTTCAGGATTACCTGGATGCTTTATGCCCTGCTGGTTGTGCTGCACGTTCCGGCCCGGGCGCAGGATAGTCTCTACACCATACAGGGCGTGGTGGCAGATGAGCAATTTGAAGAACCCCTGCAACTGGTAACCCTGCAGGTGGACAGCCTGGGGACCGGGGCGCTTACCAACCTGGACGGTTTCTTTACGCTGAGGCTTCCTGCCGGGCGGTGGACCTGCCGTTTGCAGCTCATCGGCTATCTCGATGCCGTGTATACGCTGGAAGTTCCGCCCTCCGTTCAGGAGCCGCTGGTGCTGTATATGCGCCCCAAGCATAGCCTTAATGTGCAGGAGCTGGAAGTAAGCGGCCGGGATAGCCCGGCCAATCGTATTATTAAGAATGCCAGCCGCAACCGGGATAGGAACCGGCTGGCTGCGCTGAATGCCTGGGAGTGTGAGACCTATAACAAGACCACACTCACGCTCAATAACATTAGCGGCCAGAAGCTCCAGAAATCCCTGCTGTTGCGCCCGGCGCGGGAATACCTGCTGGCTAACAAAGAGGACTCTGCCATGATAGACAGTAACCAGCGCTACAAAGTGGGGGTTTTTGTCACAGAAACGGTGTCCCGGGTCTATCATAAGAAAGGCGCCTTATCCAAGGAAGAAGTCTTGGGCTCCCGCGGTTCCGGCTTTGAAAGTGCAGAGACCGGTATGGTTACCGCCTTGCTGGCACAGGTGGATTTCTACGATAGTTATGTCACCATCCTGGAGCGGCAGTTCATCAGCCCGCTGGCGCCCGGTGCGTTCATGAACTACAATTTCTATTGGCTGGATACCCTGGTGGAGGCTGGACAAGATACCATCTTTGGGATCAAAGTAGTGCCTAAGCGGGCCATAGATCCTGTATTCAAGGGCTGGATCTATATCCAGGGAGGCAGCTGGGCCATTCGTAACCTGGATCTGCGGATGAACGCAGATCCTAACATCAACTTTATCCAGGACATCCGCATCCAGCAGAGTTTTGAACGGATAGATAATAATTGGGTGCCCACGCTCAAGGATATACAGGTAGACTTTAAGAATACCGATAAGAAAATGGGTTTCCTGGGACGTAGCATCACCCTCCACCGGAAATACCTGCTCAATGCGCCCCGCCCGGATGAGTTCTATGCGGGGGAGACCAAACTATTGGCAGACAACGCCGCATACAGGGATTCCACCTTCTGGGATGCCAACCGGCAAAGCCCGCTGGAACAAAGCGATTCCCTGGCCTTTGGACTGGTCAACCATCTCCAGGCGCTGCCTTTCTGGAAGGTGGTGCGCATTGCCCATGAGTTCTTCGAGACCGGTAAAAAACGATTTGGCAAGTTTGACTTTGGCCCCTATTCCAAGCTGGTAGGTTATAACCAGGTGGAAGGCCTGCGCACACAGCTGGGTGTCTATAGCAATTATCACCTGAGCGAACGCCTCAGCTTTGGTGCACGCGTAGCTTATGGCTGGAAGGATGAACGCACCAAGTATGGAGGCGAGCTTATGTATCGGTTTAACCGCATTCCGGACATCAGGGCCGGTTTTTCCTACTATAACGATATTGAGCAGGTGGGCATAGCCAACTATGAGCTGGATGGCGCTGGTTTGCTCAATTCTTTGCTCATGTATCGTCCGCTCACCCAGCTCAACTATTACCGGGATGCCAAACTCTGGTTCCAGGCCGATATTTTCCCCGGGGGCAACGGCTATTTCCTGGCGCGCCATAAGTATTTTGAGCCGGCATTTCCTTTTGTATTTAGTGGTGCAGACGGCCGGTTGCATAGTTCCTATAGTGTCTCTGAGCTGGGCACTACCTTGCGCTTTTCCTTCAAGGAAGACTATGTCATCAAAAAAACCGGCAAGGTGTATACCGGCACCCGGTATCCCATTGTCTACCTGGAGTATGGCGCCGGGCTGGCCGGTTTGCTGGATGCCGATGTGGATTACCATCGCCTGAAGCTGACCGTGACCGACAAATTGAAGATGGGCCGCCTGGGCTGGATGAACTGGACGGCTTCTGTGGGCCAGATCTTTGGGGAAGTGCCCTTTCCCAGCCTGTATGTATTCCAGGGCAGCCAGAGCCTGGCCATGTATGTCTTGGGCGGGCAGCTGGATGCCCTGCGCTCTTTCCTTGGGGTTACCAACCGCACCAATTATTACCAGAGCGTGAGCTTTAACCTGATGCATTTTTATGAGTTTGTGGCAGATCAATATGCCGTGGCCGGCGCAGACTGGCATCTGGAGGGCTGGTTCTTCAAAAAACTTCCCGGCCTGAATTGGGTGCTCAACAAGCTCAAATGGAAAGAGGTCCTTACGCTGCGCATGGCTGCCGGCAGCCTCACACCGGAGAACGTGGCCCTGAATAACCCTGTGCTGCAGGATGATAACCGGGAGTTTATCCGCATCAAGGCGCCGGACCGGGAGCCTTATGTAGAATATGGAGTGGCCGTAGAAAATATTTTCAAGCTCTTCCGCGTAGATTATGTACGCCGCTTCAATTACCTGAACCCTCAGGTGCCCAGTACCTTGCAGGGTTTCAACTTCAACTGGGGTTTGCGCGTGAGCATGAACTTTAGCTTCTAAACCCGGATGCCGCATGCAATACTCCGATGAACTGGAACGCTGGGAGCAGCATATCTGGGCCACGATGCCCGCCCCTGCCGCCGGCATGCTGCTGGTTGCCAACCCTTTTATGCAGGACCCCAACTTTCGCCGCACGGTGGTGTTGCTGGTATTGCATGCCGAGGAGGAAGGCACCCTGGGCTTTGTCCTGAACAGGCCCCTGGATGCCAGGGTAAATGAAGTGGTAGGTACCCTGGGCGGGTTCTCCGCACCGTTGTTGCAAGGCGGACCCGTAGAACTGGATACCCTGCACTTTGTGCACCGGATGGGAACTGCCGTCCCCGGTGCCTGCCCGGTAACGCCGGAGATTGCCTGGGCCGGAGATTTTGACTGGCTCAGCCTGCAGGCAGCTCTTGGACAGTTGCCCGAAGACGATTTCCGTTTCTTCCTGGGCTATTCTGGCTGGGCTGCGGGCCAGTTGGCGGCCGAGCAGCAGCAGCGTAGTTGGCTGGTGTGCCCGGCCTCTCCTTTCCTGGTTTTTAATACCACTCCGGAGGATATCTGGGTACAGGCTATCCGGCATATGGGGGGCAAAGTTGCCCATATGGTGCACTTCCCTGAGGACCCTTCACAGAATTAAATTTCCTCGTTGATTTTCCATTTTTGGGAATTTCTCTCCGTTTTTGGGAAAGCAAGCGGATTTATACTTATGATATCTATCTGATTGTCAGCAGTTTATGATTTTGGCACAACTTTGACTATACAGAAAGCAAATCCTTTCTGTATGTCTTCCGCTATTAAAATTAAACACCTTGGCAACTTTCGCATTTGGGAGCCTATTATTCTGATCCCTTTTGCGGGCGTCTCGGGGCTCTATCGTATTCATTATGACGGCGCCGGCATTTTTGGGATGGAAGAGCAATCCCTGAGCCAGGGAGATGCCCTGCTGTTCAGCAATCTGCAACGCCTGCAGGGGGAGTTTACCTTTACGATTACTTGTCCCGACGGCAGCACCTTTACCGATGCAGAGGGATACAGCCGCTTTCAGGCCAAGATCGCTTAAGATTTAAATACCAGGCAGTTTTTTGATCAGCCGTTCCGGCGGCACCACCCACACCCTTTAATTAACATATGTGGTTTTTCCCAAAAAGGGAAAAGAAGGCTTGCAGCTTTGTTGCAGGCCTTTGTGGCGTATGATAAGGGCCTGCCTGGTGGGCCATCCTTTTTTACAGTAGATTGGTGGCCGTTAATACCGTAGATCTATGAGATACACCACTTTGGGCAATAGCGGCCTGCGCGTTTCAGAGCTATGCCTGGGCACCATGACCTTTGGCACCGAATGGGGGTGGGGTGCAGATGCAGCCGTTTCTGCACGTTTGTTTGAACAATACCTGGCTGCCGGGGGCAATTTTATCGATACTGCCAATTATTACACCCAGGGAAGCAGCGAGCGTATCCTCTCTGCTCTGATAGCTCCCTACCGGGAAGAGTTAGTCGTCGCCACCAAGTTTTCGCTCAATATGGACCGCAAGGGCCTGAATACCGGGGGCAACCACCGCAAGAACATTCGTCAGGCGCTGGAGGCGTCTTTGAAGCGCCTGCAGACGGACTATATAGATCTATACTGGCTCCATGCCTGGGATTTCACCACCGGGATAGAGGAGGTGATGCGCACGCTAGATGACCTGGTGAGCAGCGGCAAAGTGCTTTATATAGGCATCTCCGACACCCCTGCCTGGATAGTGAGCCAGGCAAATATGATGGCCCAGCTTCGCGGGTGGACGCCTTTTCAGGCTATACAAATAGAATACAGTCTTATCCAGCGTACGGTGGAGCGAGAGTTGCTTCCTATGGCAGAATCGCTGGGCCTCAGCGTGCTGGCGTGGAGTCCCCTGGGCTCAGGGGTGCTCACCGGCAAGTACAATCAGGAGGCGGTGGCGGCGGATGCCGGACGGCTAAAGCCGGATAGCCGGCGCCTGGCGGCCCGTAACCTGGAGCTGGCGGCAGAGGTCCGGCGACTAGCGGCGGACCTGGGATGCAGCTCCGCCCAGCTGGCATTGCGCTGGGTGATGCAGCGTGGTCCCCATGTCATTCCCATTCTGGGAGCACGCAAGCCCGAACAACTGGCGGATAACCTGGCCGTCACACAACTTACGCTGTCTCCACAGGTACTGGAAAGACTACAGGAAGCATCGGCAGTGGATATGGGCTTTCCGCTGGATTTCCTGAGATCTGATAATATCCGGGATATTATTTTCGGGGAGAAGCGCTTGGGTAGTTAACGGCTTGAGCTGTAAATGCAGTGCAAAGCGCTTTGAATCTATCTAAATAACAGGTTTCCCTGATCATTTAATGGAAAAAGGCGCTTTAGCATCTTCAGTTCTTGTATGCAATTCAAACTTGGTGTAATTTTGGCCAGTATGCGAAATCCTGCAAAACTCCTCCGCAACACTTGCCTCATCTGTGCACTTTGGGTACTCCCGTTATTGGTGGCGGGTGGCACCTTGCACGCGCGTGCGAGCTGGCAGTGCCTGCTGCCGGAGCTGGCAGGTAACGAGTCTCAGGACGCGCCCAATCGTCAGCCGCACCTGCTGGGCGTGCTGCTCACGCTGGTACAGACGACTAATAGTAACGGCCCGTTGTCTGCCACAGTGGCTGCTTCTGGTGCAGATCTTTCTTCGGCTGCCATGAACCTTGGTCTTGTGCTGCTGGCTGTGGTGGTGCTGTTGGTTACCGGGGTAACCATACTCGTATATGGCCTTGTTAAAGGCAAGATTCGTATCCAATCGTCCAACCGGGATATCTAGTAGATGAAGTTACACTTTTCAAATATGTGGAAGAACTGGACCTGTAAGGCCTGCACGCTGGCTGTATTTTTCCTGTTTCTGGCTACTGCCCATGTGGCATTCGGCCAAAAGACCCTGGGCGCAGAAGCCGCGGCCCGCGCGGCAGAAGCCGGTCCAGTGGTAGATCCGGCTGCCAAGGGAGAATGGGTTTCCATTCTGATCAAAGCTGTGCAGGGCCTGGGCCTGCTCCTGCTCTTGCTTGTCGTCTTCCTCACCTCCCGGCTGGCGCGGCTGGTAGATTTTGACCCATTTAAGAACTGGAATGCCAATGTTATGAATGCCCGCATGTTTGCGGTCTTCGGGGCAATTTTTGCAGGTTTTATCCTGTATGAACTCAAATATCACGCGCCTTATATCCTTCCTTCTTCTGCGAGTGTGCATGGAGCAGAGATAGACAATCTGTATAACATCACCCTCATTATGACGGGCCTGGTGTTTGTCATTACCCAGGCGCTGCTGTTCTTCTATGCTTTCCGTTACCAGAACAGCCCCCGCCGCAAGGCACTTTATTACCCGGATAATCATAAACTGGAGCTTATCTGGACACTGGTTCCGGCGCTTGCCCTGGCAGTGGTGGTACTCTATGGCGTAAAGGTGTGGAACGATATTCACCATCCGCAACTGGCCCAGGAGCCTATCCGGATTGAGGTGGTGGCCGAGCAGTTTAAGTGGACGTTGCGTTACTCCGGCGATGATGCTACCCTGGGTAAGTATGACTACAAGAAAATCACAGGGGATAACCCCCTGGGCTTGGACAGCCTGGACAAAGCCGCCCATGATGACAAGGTGGTCTATACCAAGGAATTGCACCTGCCGGTGAACCGCCCGGTAACCCTGCATGCCCGTGCCAAGGATGTGCTGCATGGTATGTATATCCCCCATTTTGCCGTGAACGTGTATGCCGTGCCCGGTATGCCCACCCAGTTTACGTTTACGCCCACGATGACCACCGACCAGATGCGTCGTAAGACGGGCAATCCCAAGTTTAATTACGAGATGGCTTGCGGGCAGCTTTGCGGCAGCTCGCATTACAACATGCGGGTAGTGGTTATTATAGAAGATGAAGCCTCCTATAAGAAATGGGTGGCGGAACAGCCCACCTGGATAACCAAGGATGCTCCTGCAACTGCGCCCGAAGCGCCAAAGTCAGATGCGCCTAAAGGGCAGACCGCTATGAACCAGATTCCTGTTCGCACTGCATCCCTGCAATAGTTTGCTTACATTTCTTTCGCCTTACCTCTTTAATTTATAAGTACCATGGCATCGGAACTCTCTCCCCAAGCGGTACATGCCCTGCATACCCATGATGCGCATGGCGCACATGCGGATCACGGTCACCACCACCACAAGGAGTCCTTTATCACGAAGTACGTCTTCAGCCAGGACCACAAGATGATTGCCAAGCAATTCCTGATCACGGGCATTGTCATGGGTTTTATCGGCGGTCTGATGTCCCTGATCTTCCGGCTGCAACTGGCGTATCCGGATACGCCCATGCCTTTCCTGGAGGGTATTGTGGGCAAATGGGCAAAGGACGGTACGCTGGATCCCAGCTTCTACATGTCGCTGGTTACCCTGCATGGTACTATCATGGTATTCTTTGTGCTGACGGCCGGTCTCAGCGGTACTTTCAGTAACCTGTTGATTCCCTATCAGATAGGTGCCCGGGATATGGCTTCGCCGTTCCTCAATATGCTTTCCTACTGGTTCTTCTTCACCTCATCGGTCATCATGATCGTCTCTATTTTTATAGAGTCTGGTCCTGCCGGTCCGGGTTGGACGGTATATCCTCCGCTCAGCGCCTTGCCGCAATCCATGCCGGGCAGCGGCCTGGGGATGACGCTGTGGCTGGTGAGCATGACGCTGTTCATTGTCTCCTCGCTGATGGGCGCGCTTAATTATATCTCCACCATATTGAACATGCGCACCAAGGGCATGAGCATGACGCGTATGCCGCTCACGGTATGGGCTTTCCTGTTTACTGCTATACTGGGTGTGCTGTCATTCCCCGTGTTGGTTAGCGCCGTGGTGCTGCTCATCTTCGACCGTAGCCTGGGTACCAGTTTTTACCTGAGCGAAATCGTGCTGCAGGGCGAGGTATTGGCCAATGAAGGCGGCAGCCCCATCCTGTTCCAGCACTTGTTCTGGTTCCTGGGTCACCCCGAGGTGTATATCATCATCATGCCGGCGTTTGGCATTTCCTCCGAGATTATTGCCACCAATGCACGCAAACCCATCTTTGGCTACCGCGCCATGATCGGTTCTCTTATGGGCATATCCTTCCTGTCTTTCATCGTATGGGGGCACCATATGTTTGTAACGGGAATGAACCCCTTCCTGGGTACCGTATTTATCATTGCTACCCTGGTGATTGCGGTGCCGTCGGCGGTCAAGACCTTCAACTACCTGGCCACCCTGTGGCAAGGGAACATCCGGTTCACACCAGCCATGCTGTTCTCCATAGGCCTGGTATCCCTCTTTATCTCCGGGGGTCTGACGGGCCTGTGGCTGGGTAATGCTCCCCTGGATGTACCGCTGCATAACACCTATTTTGTGGTGGGCCACTTCCATATTGTGATGGGGTCTGCCGCCATATTCGGCATGTTTGCCGGGGTATACCACTGGTTCCCCAAGATGTTTGGCAAGCTTATGAATGCGCGCTTGGGTTATCTCCATTTCTGGCTCACGTTTGCGGCTGCCTACATGGTGTTCTTCCCCATGCACTTTATCGGCCTGGCTGGCGTACCCCGCCGGTATTATGCCTTTACCGAGTTTGACATTGCCAGCAAGTTCATGGACCTGAACGTGTTCATTACCTGGTCTGCCATACTGGGTGTGGGTGCACAGTTTATCTTCCTCTATAACTTTGTGGTAAGTGCCATCTGGGGCCGCAAGTCTCCGCAAAATCCCTGGCGGGCCAATTCATTGGAATGGACCACGCCTGTGGAGCATATTCACGGCAACTGGCCCGGAGAGATCCCCGCTGTGCACCGCTGGCCGTTTGATTATAGCAAGCCGGGGGCTCCCCAGGACTTTATCCCGCAACATATCTCTGAGCAGGATCTGAAGGATGGTAAGAACTACTGGGATGAAGGCGGTGGGGATGATCATCCTGTGGTGGCAGCTCCTTCCGGGGGTGGTGCCTCTGCGCCTGTAATCGAACCAGAGAAAGTATATTACAAGGATGAGACCTCTGAGGCGGACCAAGCCGGTGCCTGAGAATGACCGCTCCTGTATCCGACGCAGCGCAAATTGCCTGGCATCGTTTCCATAAAGCGGGGCTGTGGGCAGTTTGCGCTGTTTTTTTGGTCATCCTGGCAGGTGCGGTAGTGCGCACTACCGGCAGCGGTATGGGGTGCCCGGACTGGCCCAGGTGTTTTGGTAACTGGGTGCCTCCTACAGATGAAAGCCAGCTTCCGCCGGATTATCAAACCCGTTACCGGGTGCAGGGGCAGCCCATTGCGCCCTTTAATGCAGCCAAAACCTGGACGGAGTACCTGAACCGGCTGACAGGTGCGCTGGCCGGCCTGTTGGTTGCGTGGATGTTCCTGCAGGCATTTCGGCTTCGTCGTTTTGCCCGTGGGCCTTTGCTGCTCTCTGCTGCGGCCCTGATAATGATGGGTTTCCAGGCATGGCTGGGCAAGAAGGTGGTGGATTCCAATCTTAAAGAGTATATGATTACCATACATATGGTGGTAGCGGTGCTTATCGTCTTTGTACTGCTGCTGGCCTTGCGGCGCAGTTTCCTGAAGCCGGTGACCCATGTAAAGCCCGTATTGCCTGCCTGGGGATGGATACTGCAGGCGGCTGTAGTGGCGCTGAGCCTGGTGCAACTGGTGCTGGGTACCCAGGTGCGGGAGCAGATAGATGCGATTGCTCTGGAGATGGCATATGCCGGCCGGGCGCAGTGGATTGGCCGGTTGGATACTCTTTTTTATGTGCATCGCAGCTTCTCGCTGGTTTTGCTGGCCCTGGGGGTATGGGCATTTCTGTTGCTGCGCCGGTTCCCGGGGCAGTTGCGCCGCATGGTGTATGTGAAAATGGCACTGCTGTTCACCATGCTGCTAAGTGGCATTATATTGTCTTATTGGCATATCCCCGCAGCCATTCAGCCCGTACATTTACTGGTTAGTATCATTTTGCTGGCCATGGAGTTTGTTATATTTTTAAACTTGTGGGTGCAAAAACAGCGCACACAATCTGCTTCCATACAAGTTCTGGCCTCGTGATAGAAGATACCCCTTATACCAAGACCCGCAGTACCTGGCAGCTGGTGGCCCAGAAAATGGCAGATTATCGCCAGCTGGGTAAACTTCGCCTGAGCCTGGTGGTGGTGCAGAGTGCGGCCATAGCCTTTTTGCTGGGCAGTGATGTGCCACCGCATTGGGCGCATTTTGCCTGGCTGGTCCTGGGGGGGCTACTGATCACGCTCTCTGCCAACGCCCTGAATGAGACCCTGGAGGTAGCTTATGATGCCGAGATGCGCCGCACGGCTGGCCGTCCTTTGCCGGGTAGCCGCATGACGCGCCTGGAGGCTATTGCGTTTGCATCCCTCACCGGGTTGGGAGGGGTACTGATGCTATGGCAGAGTGTGGGCCTCTACAGTGCATTGCTGGGCCTGGGCTCTCTGTTACTGTATGCGTTTGTGTATACGCCCGCCAAGCGCATGGGCGCTATTGCCGTTTGGGTGGGCGCTGTGCCCGGCGCCCTGCCTGCCCTGATCGGCTGGGTAGCTGCTACCGGCAGCTTTTCGGCGATGGGCTGGTTGTTGTTTGCCTTGCAGTTCTTCTGGCAGTTGCCTCATTTCTGGAGCATTGCCTGGCTGGCACATGAAGATTATACCCGTGCAGGTTTTCGGTTATTGCCTGCTAAAGCTCCCGGCAAGTGGGTGGCATTGCAGGTAATCCTCTGGACGCTGCCGCTTATTCCGCTCAGCTTGCTGCCGCACCTGATGGGGCTGGCCAACACGACCACTACGGTGTGGCTGTTTCTGTTTGCGGTGGCCTACCTGGCCCAGACGGTGCAACTGTGGGTGCAATGTACGCGCCGGGCGGCTTTGCTGCTTATGTTTGGTTCCTTCCTCTATTTGCCCGCTGTGCAGGTAGTGTTTTTGCTCGAAAAATATCTTTAGTAGTTTATGAACGCACCCAAGCGCGATATCGCTGTCAGCCTCAGGGCTTTGCACCCGCAAAAGTTCCTGCTATGGGTGTATATCATCAGCACTACCATGATTTTTGCCGGTCTCAGCAGTGCAGTGCTGGTGAGTATGGCAGATGCCATTGGCAACGGTAACTGGCGTTTCTTTTCGCTGCCGCATACCTTCTGGGTATCCACGCTCATTGTTTTGCTGAGCAGTGTGACGCTGCAGTATGGTTACCTGAGCGCCCGGCGCAATGAAATAAGTGCCGTCAAGTGGGCGCTGGTGCTTACGGCGGTGCTGGGCACAGCTTTCCTGTTTATCCAGTTCCTGGGTTTTCGCAGTTTGTTTGAGATGGGGATTGCGCTGGTGGATAATAACTTTATCAATGCCGCAGGCAAGCAGGTCAAAAGCAACAGCGCAGCTTTTCTCTACATCATTGTGGGCATGCACGGCCTGCACTTGTTGGGCGCCCTGGGCGCCGTGCTGGTAATGGTCTTCCAGGCATTGCGCCTGCGCATAGGCAAAGACAACCTGCTGGGGCTGGAGCTTACCCTGATTTTCTGGCATGCGCTGGGTTTCTTGTGGTTGTATTTATTCATATTTTTGTCCGTCATCTATTCCTAATTGTAACCTATGGCTACTCCTGTAATTGCCAGCAGCGCACCGGATGCCGCTCACCAGGCCACACCCACTTTGTGGGGCGGGGCTCGCCGTCCTATGGGTGCCCGCTATGGCAAACTGATGATGTGGTTCTTCCTGTTGTCAGATGCCTTTACCTTCAGCGGGCTGCTTATTGCCTATGGGGTGTTGCGCATGAGCCATGAATGGTGGCCCAACCCTGAGGTGGTCTTTCAGTCCGTACCTTTTGTGGCAGACTATGGTATGCCGCTCATCTTTGTGGGGATCATGACCTTTATCCTCATTATGAGCTCTGTGACCATGGTGTTGGCAGTGGATGCCGGCCACAAGCAGAACCAGAAGATGGTAACCTTCTGGCTGTTCCTCACCATCATAGGCGGCCTCATGTTCCTGGGTTGCCAGGCGCTGGAATGGGAGCACCTGATCCACCAGGGCGCTACTATGAGCCGCAATCCTTTCGGCCCCAACTATGATCCTGTCAATCATATAGCAGACTTCAGCGCTCCGCAGAACTTTGCGCAGCTGTTCTTTACCATCACCGGTTTCCATGGTGGGCACGTCTTCAGTGGGGTGATCCTGCTGATCATCCTGTTTATCAATGTGGTCAACGGTAACTATCAGCGCAGCGGCGACTATGAGATGGTAGAGAAGATAGGTCTCTACTGGCACTTTGTAGACCTTGTTTGGGTATTCGTGTTCACCTTCTTTTATCTGATCTAACTCATGGCCGGACATTCTTCTCACCACGATCACGGACACGGAACAAAAGTATTTGCCGATGGTCCGCTGGAGCATCATGAAACGCATGGTACTATTTTTCAGCGCATTATCCTGCCGTTCATATGGCTGCTGCTGATCACAGCCGCTGAGTTCTTCATTGCTCTGGTCATTAAGAACGAGGACAATAAAACCGCAGTGGACATCACCTTCGTTGTGATGACGCTTGTCAAGGCATTCTTCATTGTCTCGTATTTCATGCACCTGAAGTTTGAGTTCAAAGGCCTGAAATGGTCCATAGTATTCCCCCTGCTGTTTATTGTTTATTTGCTGGTACTGATGGTGCTGGAAGGCACTTATATGTATAATACACTGGTAGGCTAGGTGGCTACGTCTATGTCTGAGGGTGAGATAAACCGCAAGAAAGGCAAGATACAGGCACTCCTGGTACTGTCTGTTCTGGTAATGCCTCTCCTCATCTGGGCCGTGGTGCTGGTATTTGGCGAGACCCACTGTAAGCCGTTGATGATAGTGAAAACGGTGAATGCCCAGGGAGATAGCCTGCCCCGTCTGCTCCCGGAAGTTAAAGGACTGGTGGACCAAACGGGGAAACCCTTTGCCCCCACCCAGCTTAAAGGCCGCCATCACCTGGCGGGGTTTATCTTCACTACCTGTCCCATTGCATGCCCTTTGGTAAGCGATGCCATGAGATCAGTCTTTACAGACCAGCAAGGGTTTAAGGACGTCCTGTTTGTGAGCTATACGGTAGATCCGGCAAATGACAGCCTCCCTGTGATGCGGGACTATGCCCTCACCTATACACAAGATGCCCGGCTCTGGGCTTTTGTCTCAGGAGATTCTGCTGCCTTGCGTACGCTTATTATGGAGGGTTACCTTCAAAGTGTAAAGGATACGCCGGAATTGCCCGAGAAGATCACCCACAGCTCTATGCTGGTGCTGGTAGATGCAGACAGTCGTCTTCGTGGTTTTTACAACAGCCAGGAACCGGCGGATATGAAACGTTTGCAGGAGGAACTTAATGTACTCCGTTGCGAGTATAAACAGGTGAAGAAGCAGAGCATGAAAACCTCCTGATGATGGCCTTCTCCCTTAAATCCAGATATTCCGTTCCACTCATCATCCTGCTGAGCGTAGCGATCCCACTGGTGGTGGCCGTCCTGATCTTTGTACCTGGTAAGGCTACGCTTTTTGCCGGCCTGGAGAAAGGATTCCTTCCACTGGTAAATGCTTGTATCAATAGCATGGTCACCGTGTTGCTGATCACCGGTTTTGTATTGATACGCCAGCGTAAAATAGCCCAGCATAAAACAGCCATGCTGTCAGCTTTTGTTTTGAGCAGCCTTTTCCTGGTGAGTTATGTGACCCAGCATACGCAGTTCAGTTCTACGCCTTACCCCAAAGAGAATCCCTTCTATGGGCTATACCTGTTCATCCTGTTCTCACATATTTTGCTGGCGGTGAGTATTGTTCCCCTGGCGCTCTTCAGTATTTACCGTGGGCTTAATCGCCAGGATAAACGTCACCGTGCAGTGGCTCGCTGGACCTTGCCTATCTGGCTGTATGTTTCTATCACGGGTATGGTGGTATACCTGATGATCTCTCCTTACTATACCTAAGCTTATGAGACGTCATATATTAGCTGTCGTGGGTATTTGCACTCTTTTGCTGTTGGCTGGTCCTGTTGCCGCCCAGTGCCCCATGTGCAAGAGTAATGTGGAGTCTGCCCAGAAAAACGATGCCAAACGAGTGGGTACCGGGTTGAATACTGGTATTCTTTTTCTGATGGCAACTCCTTATCTGTTGGTACTTACGGGCGGTTTTTTGTGGTATCGTCACCGCCGTCGCCTGCGTGCCGGGGTCTGACATATATGTTTGCTCATTTTTGAATCCTTCTCTGTCATGGCTTCCAATCAGTATCCCAGCCTTTTGCAAGGTATCGCAGGTGCTCAGTGCCCTAAATGCCGTCATGAACGCATGTTTAGCCACAAGGCCTATGACCTGCGTAATTTCCTGCGCATGCCGGAGCGGTGCCCGCATTGCGGGTTCCGCTTTGAAGTGGAGCCGGGCTTCTGGTGGGGGTCTATGTATATTACCTATGCGTTTAATGTGGCCATCCTGGTTGCCGGCCTTATCTGCTACTTTATGTTTGCCCTGCCGGTGTGGACAGTGGTCCTGGGTATATTCTTTATGGCCCTTATACTCCTGCCTGTTTTGGTGCGGCTGAGCCGGGTACTCCTCCTCTATTTGTTTGGCCAGGTGGCTTTTGATCCCCGGCGGCATGACAATACTCCTGCCCAGAATGCGCCTTATTTTGAAGAGCATCCGAATCCTTCCTGAGGAGTTATCACACCATTGAGCGTAGTAAAATGACGATTGGTTAGGCATATATACCGGGTATCTTCATATTTGCCTAAATTGCTCTTTATCCGCTATTTCTCTTTTGTAACCTAAAGCTGAATGAAATCTTATTCTAATGTATGTATGCGCGTAGCCGCATTGCTGTTGATGATACTGTGGACACTGCCCTCTCAGGCGCAGCATGTGTGCGGAACCGAAGACCGTGAGACTTTCCTGTCTAGAATGCAGCCCGAAGAAAGGGTTATGTATGAGCAGTTAGAGCGGCAGGTGCAGGAGTTCGTACTCTCCAAGGCCGGAGAAGTGCAGAACAATCCTCTGTGGAAAGCACACCGTTACGATACGGTAAAATATGTAATTCCCTGTGTGGTACATGTGGTACATGATGTCAATAACCCCAGCACACCGGACAGTGTGGTGGCCCGCATCATCCTGGAGCAGATGAACTATGGTCTTCACCGCGATTTCCGCGCCTTGCCCGGTACATTGGGCTATGGGCACAAGGCAGTGGATATGCAGATCGAATTTAACCTGGCGTCGATAGACCCCAATGGAGACCCTACCAATGGGATTGTTTATCATGCCCATAATACACATAGCAGCGTAAGCCAGTCTTCTTCTGCTGCCATGAAACAAGCCTATAACTGGGACCAGACCAAGTATTTCAATATCTGGCTGGTGCGGGAGATTACGGATGGCGGAGGGAGCTTTATCCTGGGATTTGCCCGCTTTCCCGTGCAGACGGGTACTCCCTATACAGATGACGGTATAGTGGTGCGCTACAATAATTTCTCTGCTACCGGCGATTATAGCGAGCGCAGCTATGGCCGCACCGCTACCCACGAGATTGGCCACTGGATGAACCTGTACCATACCTTCCAGAGTGGTTGTGTGGGAGGAGACCTGGTGGCAGATACCCCTCCCGAAGGTTCTGATCCTATCTATGGTACTTGTACCCGCCGTTACAACCGTTGTAATAACGATAATCCCGATCTGCCCGAGAATAACAAGAACTACATGGGCTACCTGGATGACCTGGGGGTCAACCATTTCACCGTCGGTCAGCGTAACCGTGCCCATGCCGTGTTTGAGACGGCATCTTATGGCCAGCGTTACCCGCTTTGGCAAGATGGCAACCTGCAGGCTACCGGCACCGGTCCATACAAGGCGCCTGTGATTGCAGATTTTTATGTGAGTAACCGCTATACCTGCCCGGGAGAGCCCGTTACCTTCTATGATTACAGCATGGGCAAACCTCATGCATGGGAGTGGAGCTTCCCCACGGCAGATGCCGGGTTCCAGAGCTCTACGGAGCGCACGCCTACAGTGTACTTCAGTACTCCCGGAGCCCACAGCGCTTACCTGAAGGTTACCAACCAGGGTGGTACCAAAGACACTACCATAGAGGGTATCGTGGTCGTGCGGAATATCGCGCCCAAATCACTGCCTTATGCTATAAGTTTTGAAACGAGTGAAACTGCTGAGTATTACTTTTCCAATCCCGACAGCGGCATTGTGGGCCTGCGTGGCATCGCCTGGGAGACCACGGCTCTGGGTGGATATGAGTCTAGCCGTTGCGCCCGTATGAACCATAGCATCTATTGCGAGTATCATGCTCGTGATGGAGTTGTACTCCCCCCGGTTGACCTTTCTGATGATTCCCAGACAGATGCCAGTATTGCCTTCAGCTGGTCTTATGTACCCTATTTCTTCTCAGATGCCTCTGCTCAGGGCCGCGTGTATACAGACAGCCTGGCTATCCTGGCCAGTACAGACTGCGGACATACCTGGACCCGTGTACACCAGCTGGGCGGGATAGAGATGAGCGTAACCGGTAACTTTACCAACGTCAGCGGCACCTTCAATTTTTATGGTAATAACTGGCGCAGAGATACCATCTCACTCAATCAATTCCTGGGAGAAGACAATCTCCAGTTAAAAGTGGAGGCTATTAACGGTTATGGCAATGACCTGTTCCTGGACGCCATCTCTGTAGATTATGTTCAGGGTAACCCCGGCATTTTGCCCGGAGTCGTATCCCGCCACCGCCCTCGTCAACTCGCCAGCGCTCGTTTGGCGCCTAACCCCGTAACAGACCATACGCACCTCTACCTGGATCTGGCCAATGGTCAGAAAACCTCTCTCCAGGTAATGGATGCCAGCGGACGCCTCGTTCAGCAAGTGCAATATGGTCAGCTGGCGGCCGGTAGCCACACCCTGGAGGTGAATCTCCACAGCCAGCCGGCAGGTATTTACCTGGTGCGCCTGCGTACCGATGATGGCGAGAAGACCTTCAAAGCCATCAAGCATTAATCTGTAACCCTCATTTCTACTTACACTGCCCCATAGCTTGCTGTGGGGCTTTTCTTTTTGAGGCTATTCACTTTGTGCAGATAATTGTAAATTCGCTATAGATTATCCTATTGGATACCGGCTGCTACTTTACCTCGTAAATTTTTATGACCGCCCTTTCTTTCGTAAGTGTGTTGCTTCTTTTGCTGTGCAGCTTCAGCTTGCCTGGGTTTGCACAAGTAGGTATTGGCACCACTGCACCAGATGCCAAAGCCATTCTGCATCTTAAACTGGGAGCTACCCCCCGTGGGCTATTGTTGCCCCAGCTAGATACTCCGGACCGGACAGGTTCCCTGCAGGCGGGTCTGGGTATGGAGCATATCGGTTTGCTGGTGGCCGATACGAACCAGGTTACCGGCGGCCTCTATGTGTGGAGTGGTGTTGGCTGGGTAAACCTCACACAAGACCCGCCTCCGCTCTGGGAGCGTACAGGAAGCTACATTCATCCCTATAACCTTGCCGACAGAGTAGCCATTGGGACCGCTGCCCCGCAGAATATGCTGGATGTCGCGGCAGGCGCCCGTTCCGGTGCGCATCCTACAGACAGGCCATTCTATGTGTCCGGCGTGGCCGGTTTGGGGGCAGGCGTAGAGTTTCGCACCGCAGATGCCGCTCAGGGCATAGGCATAGGCAATAATGTTTTATATGCAGCGGGTACCAATCCTGACCAGGAGCTTAGTGTAGCAGCTAAGGGTGCCGGAGGGCTATCTTTTGTTACCAATAATGCTACCCGGCTTAAGGTTACAGGTGGCGGTAATGTAGGTATAGGTGTTGAACCGGCAACTACTTTTCATGTGGGCAAACTGGGTACTCCTTATGTAGACCAGGCCCAGTCCACTTATAATTCATTTACTGCCGATACCCGCGCGCAATCCTTTCGGGCAGGAGTATCCGGGCCCCTGGTGGGCATTGAGTTTTTAATGAGTGGCAATCCCGGCGATATGTTCACCTTTCAGATACATGCCGGCGAAAACCCTTCCTCTCCCAATCCGCTCATGGCCCCTCAGGTAGTTACTTCAACCACCGGAGGGATTAACTGGCAATATGCTACCCTGTCCACGCCTGTCATGCTCACAGCAGGACAGGATTATCATGTGGTGCTCACGCTGGTTTCAGGCATAGCAAACTATGCTATGAGCACTGCTAATCCTTACCCCAATGGCAGGTTCTTCTACTATTTTGGCTTCTGGAACCCGTTCAGTTCCACAGACGATCTGGCTTTCCGCACCTATATGGGCACTAAAGTAGATATCTTGTCGGCAGATGGTCCCTCCGGTAATGTGGGCATAGCTACTGCTGCCCCCACCCATACCCTTCATATCGCAGGGAATATGCGTCTGCAAGACGGCACTGAAGCTGCAGGGTACCTGCTGCAGTCCGATGCTTTAGGCGTAGCCACCTGGGTAAACCCCGCTGCCCTCATGGGGCCGCAGGTCTGGACAAGCGGAGTAGGTACAGCCTACCTTACCACTTCCTCAGATAAAATAGGGATTGGTAACAGTACCCCAGGTCACAGGGTACATATAGGAGACGCTACCTCAGATGCACAGCTGGTATGCCTCAGGGTGTTGGGCAATGAGCCCTCCGCCTGGAAAGGAGGCGCTGCCTTTGGGTATACTTCTGCCTCGGTAATCATGGGACAACTGAATGGGGTAGCCACCATCGGGGGCCACTCAAGCAACCTGGATGCCTGGACTAACCTGGCCATAAACCCGGGTGGCGGCAATGTGGGAATAGGTACCTTCTTCCCTACGGAAAGATTACATGTAGTCGGTAATATATTGGCAGATGGTTATTTATATACCTCAGACCGGCGCTATAAAGACCATATTATGCCTATTCCCAATGCTTTGGCAGCGATTTCCCGGTTAAATGGTGTCTATTATGACTGGCGCATTGCAGAGTTCCCTCACCTGCAGTTTCCGCAGGGGCGCCAGCTGGGGGTCATCGCGCAGGAAGTGGAGACGCTGTTCCCGGAGGCCGTACATACCGGGACAGACGGCTATAAGACCGTAGACTATATCCGGCTGATCCCCGTGCTGCTGCAAGCGGTGAAGGAGCATAAGACCCAGACAGACCGGGAACGCGAACAACTTATGCGTATGGTTCAGGACCTGGCAGACCAGAACCGGGATCTGCAGCTGCGGCTGCAGGCGCTGGAAGGCCAGGCCCTGCAAGGCAGGAAATAGGCTGCCGGGCATTCTTGTCCCTTATTTTGCCGTTTCAGCACCCGGTGCTGGTATAAAGACCGGCTTGCTATTAGGTTTGCAGATGTACTTTTTTGCATTAATTTGATAAGAATTGGTAGGCACACCCCTTTGTTTGCCAAATTTGCCCGCACACATGCCAAAACACCTGCTTATTGTCGAGTCGCCTGCCAAGGCAAAGACCATCGAAAAATACCTGGGGAAAGATTACCGGGTAGAAGCTTCTATGGGCCATATCCGTGATCTGCCCAAGGGCAATAATGCCATAGATGTTGCCAACAACTTTGCCCCCAAATATGTGGTGAGCAAGGAGAAGAATGATGTGGTAAAAAAGCTTCGAGACCTCGCTAAGGATGCAGAAAGCGTATGGCTCGCCACGGACGAAGACCGGGAAGGAGAAGCCATTTCCTGGCATTTGGTAGAAGTACTGGGCCTGGACCTTGCTAGCACCCGGCGCATTGTGTTTCATGAGATTACCAAAAACGCCATTCAGCAGGCTATCCAGAAACCCCGTACCGTGGATATGAACCTGGTCAATGCCCAGCAGGCCCGCCGGGTATTGGACCGTTTGGTGGGCTTTGAGCTGTCTCCGCTCCTGTGGAAGAAACTGAAGCCAGGTCTCAGTGCAGGCCGCGTACAGAGCGTAGCTGTGCGCCTGATCGTAGAACGTGAGCGGGAGATCATTGAATTTGCTGCACAAACCTACTACCGCATTACTGCCCAGTTGCAGGGCAAAGTCGGTAAGCCTTTCCAGGCAGAGCTTAAAGCTCGACCGGGTGCGCATGCAGATGCGCTGAGTATCTTGCAGATTTGCCAGAATGCACGTTTTCAGGTGGCAGATGTGCAGAAAAAACCGGGTAAACGCAGCCCCGCTCCGCCGTTTACTACCAGTACACTGCAACAGGAAGCCAGCCGCAAACTGGGTATGAGCGTTACGCAGACCATGCGCATTGCGCAGTCGCTCTATGAGAACGGGTATATCACGTACATGCGTACGGATTCGTTGAACCTGTCTGAGACGGCCTTAAAAGCTTCCCAGGAGGCTATCATTGCACAGTTCGGCGCCCGCTACCACCAGCGCCGCACCTATAAGACCAAGTCTGCCGGTGCACAGGAAGCCCACGAAGCCATTCGCCCTACGGACTTTACTGCGCAACATATCTCCGGTCTGGAGAATCAGGAACAGCGTCTGTATGAGCTTATCTGGAAGCGTGCGGTTGCCAGCCAGATGGCTGATGCCGAACTGGAAAAGACCACTATCTCCATCGATATTCTGGGGGAGAAACCCTTGCCCCAGCTGGTGGCTACAGGAGAAGTGATCACCTTTGACGGCTTTATGAAACTGTATCTCGAGAGCCGTGAGGAAGATGAAGACGATGAAGAAAATGCAGGACTGTTGCCTGCCCTGCAAAAAGGAGACCCCCTCCATTTGCTGGAAATGCTGGCCCGCGAGAGCTTTACCCGTCCCCCGGCGCGTTACAATGAAGCTGCATTGGTGAAGAAGCTGGAAGAACTGGGCATTGGCCGTCCTTCTACTTATGCCCCTACGATCTCCACCATACAAAAGCGGGAGTATGTCATCCGGGAAAGCCGGGAAGGGGTCCGGCGTAAATACCAGGAGTTGCTCCTTAAAGACGGGCAGATCAGTCCGCAGACCCGCTCGGAGAATGTGGGCGTAGAAAAGAACAAGCTCTTCCCTACAGACTTGGGGGTGCTGGTCACAGACTTCCTGGTCAATTATTTTCCCAATGTCATTGACTACTCTTTCACCGCTTCCGTAGAAGAGGAGTTCGATATCATTGCCAACGGCAAGCTCCATTGGGAGGAAATGCTGCGGCGCTTCTATGGCCCTTTTCATGAGCGGGTACAACTTACCGAAAGCAGTGCGGAGCGTGCCACCGGTGAAAAGGAACTGGGGGCAGACCCCGCCTCCGGTAAGCCCGTGATCGTGCGTATGGGCCGCTATGGACCGCTGGCCCAGATAGGACTGAGCGATGACCCCGATAAGCGATTTGCCAGCCTGCAGAAGAACCAGCGTATAGAAACCCTTACGCTGGAGCAGGCGCTGGATCTTTTCAAGCTGCCCCGTCATGTGGGCGAGTATGAAGATGCCGTGGTAAAAGCCGCTGTTGGCCGCTTTGGGCCCTATCTCCAGCACAAGTCCAAGTTTTATAGCCTGCCCAAAGATCTGGGGCCGCTGGAGGTGAGCCTGGAGGAAGCCATTACCCTCATCGAAGCCAAGCGCAAAGCCGATGCCGAGCGCGTGATCCATGACTTTGGCGAGCAAGGTATACAGGTGCTCAATGGCCGCTTTGGCCCCTACATTACGCA
>JAHBTG010000026.1 GCA_019638695.1 Bacteroidota bacterium
GTAGCGGCCAGCTATCGGCGGCAGCCAGCGGATGGAGCCCAAAAGCCAGCCACAGGCTGCCCAGTCCCAGCACCACAAGAGGCAGCTTCAGCACCAGGCCCCGTTCCCGCACTACGGGCGCATCTGTATTCGGCCTTACAAACACCTGCCATATCATCCTGAAGGAATAGGCGGCTGTGAGCAGAGCCCCCACGCCCAACAGGCCAAAAAGGACAGGATTCACTGCCCATGCCTGGGTAAGGATAGCCTCCTTGCTGAGGAACCCCGCCGTAAGCGGCAGACCCGCCAGCGCGGCTGCGGCCAGGATCATACTGGCGGCAGTAAAAGGCAAGCGCCGGGCCAGCCCGCCCATATGGCGCATATCCTGGGGATCCCGGCTGCCTTGCCAGGCATGCCCCAGTTCGTGAATGAGCACTCCGGCCCCCAGGAAAAGTGCAGCCTTGAACACTGCATGGGTAAGCAGGTGAAAATAAGCCGCCTGCCAGGCGCCCAGGCCCACCGCAGCCACCATATAGCCCAACTGGCTGATGGTGGAAAAAGCCAGCAGGCGTTTCAGGTCTGTCTGGCGAAAAGCAGCCAGGGCCGCCAGCAGTGCGGTAACCACTCCTATCCACGCAACCACCTGCAAGGCATCGGGTGTAAATACCGGGAAAGTCCTCAGCAGGAGAAATACCCCTGCGGCCACCATAGTAGCGGCATGGATGAGGGCGGAAGCGGGTGTGGGCCCTGCCATAGCCGCAGGCAGCCACACCTGCAGAGGAAACTGGGCGCTCTTGGCCAGGGTGCCACAGAACAGCAGCAGGGGGACCCAGCTGCCTTGCAGTTGCAGCTCGTCCCACCCGGTGTGGCCCTGCTGCACCCATAACAGGAGCATCCCGGCCAGCAACCCGGCATCTCCTATGCGGTTGGTCCAGAAAGCCAGCGGCGCTGCCCGGCTCGCCTCGGCAGTGCGATAATAACTGATCAGCAGGAAACTGGAGAAGCCCACCAGTTCCCAGCAAACAAAAAGCTGCAACAGGTTGGGCGACAATGCCAGCCCCAGCATACTGGCAGCAAAAAGCCCCAGGTAACCCCAGTAACGAGGGGGCTGCCGCTGCATGTAATACAGGGAGAAAACACCTACGCATAGTGCAATGACACTCACCAGCACAACCAGCGTCAGGGAAAGGGAATCCCACCGGAAACCGGCCTGGGCGCCGGGTGTGCCGGGTATCCAGGCAATTACTTCCTGGTGCGGGAGATGGGATATGCGGGTACAGGCCAATAGAATGGAAGTCCCCGCGGAAACCAGCAAGGCCCCCAGCACAGCCTGCCGTGCCTGGCGGGGAAAACCGGCTCCCCAGAAAGCACCCGCCAATGGGGCCAGTACCAGTACCAGGGAACAGAAGGTGGGGCTCATGCAGGCACGCGGCAAAAAGGTTATTCAGGAGACTCGGGACGATCCTGATAATCGAGCCCCGGGCCGGACTCGGCATTGAGTTCGCGCTTGGCGGTCAGGCTTTCGATATGGGCGCACTCGGCATGATCCTTTACCTTCTGCGGCACCCGCTTACCATAGGCTTCCGCCTGGTAGATATCCCGGCAGGCGCCCACTTTGTCAAAGGTGAGGGAACGGGCAACGGCCCTGTAGAAATAGACATCGCCATTCTTGTCATAGAAAGACTCGGTGCGTTCCAGGTCCCGGAGCCCGCGCCGCAGGTAATTGGCCGCATCTTCCTTGAAGTCATTTTTGTCCATCAGCACCCCGGCTTCTATAAACACCATGCCCCGCCGGTAGAGGAGAGCCTCCGTGCTATCCAGCTTCAGGGCTTCTTCTGCCAGGTGGGCCGCTTTGACAAAATAACCTTCTTTCAGCTGCTGTTCGGCAGATTCCATTTTCTGAATAGCTTCTTCTGCACGGCTGCAAGACAGGGCTACCAGGCAAGTGCAGCAAAGGAATAGGCGAATCAGCCAGTGCATAACAGAGTTGTTGTGGCGCAAAATTCGGCACTGGGCACTGCACCTGCAAGCATCCGGGCAAAAAGGTTGCCGTCTCTGCACTGCCGTTTATATGAAAAGGCTGCGCCATGCGTTTAGGTTTTACTACTTTTGCTTCCCTTATGCGCAAGCTGTTTTACTGGTTGGCCCTGGGCCTTGTCTTCTGGACTTCTCAAGCCTGCGACCCCTGTCGCAAGATGGCCAGGAGCAAAGACTTTGCGCTGAAAGACTCTGCCGCCTATTGTTACTATGAACGGAAACAATATGAGAGCGCTGCCTTGCTGCTGGAAGAACTGGTAGGGGTCTATGGCCCCGGACCCCAGGCGGAAAAGACGATGTATTACCTGGCCAGCGCCAAATACTATGCAGGTGAGTTACTGACGGCCAGTTTTACCTACAATGAATTTCTGCAGCGCTACCCTGGCAGTAGCCGCGCCGAGGCAGCCCATTACCAACTGGCACAATGCTATTACCGCATGAGCAACCCCTGGCGCCTGGACCAGCGGGACACCTATACGGCGATAGAACGCCTGCAGTTGTTTATAGAACTCTACCCCAACGGAGAACAAGCCAAGGAAGCCACGCGCCAACTGGAAAACCTGCGGAACCGGCTGGCGACCAAAGCCTTCCGGCAGGCCGATCTGTACCTGAATATCTACCACTACAAAGCGGCCTCCTTTGCATTTAACAGCTTTATGCAGGACTACCCGGACAGTCCTTACCGGGAGGAGGCGCAGTTCAAGCAATATAAAGCCACCTGGTATTATGCAGATGGCAGTGTAGATGCCAGGAAAAAAGAGCGCTTTGAAGAGGCGAACCGGTTGTATATCAAGTTCCTGGACAAATACCCCAATAGCAAATACCTGCGTAGTGCCGAACGCTTGTATGCCAGCACTGCCCAGCGCATGACCCTGTCCGGGGAAAAAAGACTGAAACGGGACCGCAACCAGCGCCGTATGGAACGCCAGGAGAAAGCCGAGACCCAATCCAAAAAGGAGGCGTCTCCCAAGGCTCCTAAAGAAAAGAAATCCGCAGAGGAGTAATTTTTTTGTCCGGGCAAGTGCGCTCATCTGTTATCTTTGTGCTTTGGAAAAACTTTAGCCGGAATTATGCTGAACCTGCAAGACGATATCAACATCCAGAGCGTGGATGTGCTGGACCTCACCAGAGGAACCAATAATGTATATAAGTCACTCTCCATCATTGGCCAGCGCGCCAACCAGCTGGCCGTGCAGATCAAGCAGGAGCTGAGCGGCAAACTGGCAGAATTCGGCCCTCCGGGTGATGGCCTGGAAGAGATCGTGGAGAATGCGGAGCAGATCGAGATCGCCCGCTATTATGAAGCCCAGCCCAAACCCAGCCTGCTGGCGCTGGATGAGTTCCTCAAGGGCGAGGTCTTCTTCACCGATCCGCTGGAGGCCTAATTTACTATGTCCCTGGCAGGCAAACAGGTACTGCTGGGCGTATGTGGCAGTATAGCCGCCTATAAGTCCGTTTTTTTACTGCGCCTGCTGCAGCAGGCAGGCGCCCGTGTGCAGGTGGCCCTCACGCCCAATGTCTCGCGCTTTGTGGGAGAGCTCACCTTCGCGTCTCTCAGCCAGCAGCCGGTATTTGCAGACCTGTGGAGCACGGAGCAGTCCTGGAGTCAGCATGTACACCGGGCCCGTGCGGCAGACATAGATATCAGAGCACCCGCCACAGCCCATACACTGGCCAAGCTGGCACACGGCCTGTGCGACAATGCCGTAACGGCGCTGACGCTCTCGGCACAATGCCCGGTACTGGTATGCCCGGCCATGGATCATGAGATGGTGCGCCACCCGGCCACACAGGGTAACCTGAACCGGCTGCAAAAACTAGGCTACCAGGTGCTGGCGCCGGAAACCGGGTACCTGGCCAGCGGCGCCACCGGGGAAGGCCGCATGGCAGAGCCCGAACAGATCCTGGCCAGAGCAAAAGCTATACTGAACCGGCTGCCACAGCCGCAACAACAACCGCTTGCGGGCCGGCGGCTCCTGGTCACAGCAGGGCCCACCCGGGAACCCATAGATCCCGTGCGTTACCTGACGAATCACTCTACCGGCAAGATGGGCGTCGCGCTGGCAAGCACCGCCCGCGCACTGGGTGCAGAAGTTACCCTGGTACACGGCCCCTTACAGGTGCCGGTACCGGCCGAAGTAGCAAGTGTGCCAGTGGTTACCGCGCAAGAGATGCTGGCCGCCGTACAGCAACAGTATGCGCACCAGGACATCCTTATTTTTGCCGCAGCCGTGAGCGACTATACGCCTGCCCAAACGGCAACCCATAAGCTCAAAAAACAGGGTGCGGAACTGAACCTGCCGCTGAAACCTACGGAGGACATTCTGGCATGGGTGGGCCGGCATCGCAACTCCAGGCAGGTATTGGTAGGCTTTGCCCTGGAGACCCGGGATGCAGAGGAATATGCCCGCCAGAAACTGACCCGCAAGCAACTGGACTGCATTGTGGTCAACAGCCTGGCCGACGAAGGGGCCGGATTCGGGCATGATACCAACCGCATTAGCATACTAGACCAAAACGGACAGGCAGCACGTTATCCCCTTAAGTCCAAGACAGAAGCAGCCCTGGATATCCTGATGTATATTGTCCAACATCATTTGCCTCCCAAAGAATAATTCCATGACACGCTGGCTCGGCACACTATTGCTTTGGCTCCTGGCCGTGCCTGTGATGGGGCAGGAACTGAACTGCACGGTCAACATCCAGAAACCCAATATCCAGGGTATAGATCCGTCTGTATTCCAGAATATGCAGAAGGAGATCTTCGAGTTTATGAACCTGCGCAAATGGACGCAGGACGACTTCAAGGCCGAAGAGCGCATCAAGTGCAACATCAACATTGTCTTCACCAACGGCAGTCCCGGTGGAGACCGCTTTGAAGGCACAATGCAGATACAGGTCATCCGCCCGGTGCTCAACAGCAACTATGAGACCGTGACACTGAATTTCCAGGACCGTGATATGCGCATCAACTATGTGCCTTTCCAGACGGTGCAGTTCTCCGAGAACACATATATCAACAACCTCAGCTCCATCCTCACCTTCTGGGGCTATGTTATACTGGGCATAGACTACGATACCTTTGGCAAAGATGCAGGCACGGAGTTCTTTGAGAAAGCCCGCAACATTATGAACCTGGCCGTGCCCGGGGGCGAGCCCGGCTGGCAGGCAATGGACGGCAACCGCAACCGCTACTGGCTGGTAGAGAACCTGCTGAATAATTCCTACGCAAGCTTCCGGAGCGCCTATTACGGCTACCACCGGCAGGGTCTGGATGCGATGCATGAAGACGTGGTCAAAGGACGCAAGGCGGTGCTGAGCAGCCTGGAGACGGTAGAGAAGGTATTCACCCAGAATCCCAACCTGTTTATCATACGGGTGTTTACAGATGCCAAGGGCAACGAACTGATCCCTATGTTCAAAAAAGCGGACCCGGCAGATAAGCAGAAGTTTATCCGCATTATGAGCCGGCTGGATCCCAACAACGCTTCCAAGTATAACTCCGTCATGGAATAACCCTATGGGCCGCCGGACCGAACGTATTTTCACACCCGATGCGTCCCGGCTGCGCCCGCTGCTGGGCCAGAAGGTGGATGTGGTGCTGGCCAATGGCCGTACCTACTACGGACGGATAGAAGCGGTGCAACCGGACGGACTGCAATTACACACGGTACACAGCAACCTCCAGCTTCGCAAGCTGTACTTTGGCCGGGTCATCCACTGGTCAGATATTGCGGTGGTCATCCACACGCCCTGGCAAGCCTGGTAAATAAGAATGGCATGCGTTATATTTGATCATGCTACAATATTCATTCATCGCGGCGCTGCTCTGGCATCTGTGCAGCCCACTATATGCCCAGGACATCACTGGCTACTGGCAGGGCAGACTGGAAGCCGGGGGGCAATCCCTGAAGATCGCGTTTTATATCGATGTGCCGGATACCGGAGGGTACTGCTCGTTCCTGTATGTGCCGCAGCAGGGTGTCCAGAGGCTGCCGGCCACCCGCACTACTTTCCAAAACAACCGGTTGCAGATCCGATTTGACAACCTGGAGGCCTCCTTCCGGGGCCAGCCGTCGGGCGACACACTGGAGGGCACATGGCATCAGAACGGGCAGGAGATCCGCACCCGGCTGGTCAGGCTGGAAGCGCCCGCAGCCGCCCCCCTCCCGGAAACACCCGCCAACCGTCCGCAAACCCCACTGCCTCCATTTCCTTACACGACCGAAGAGGTAGACATACCCGGGCCGCAATGGCCGTTTTCGCTGGCGGGCACGCTCACCCTGCCCCGGCAGTTACCGCCCAAGGCCACTATCCTGCTGATCACCGGCAGCGGGCCCCAGGATAGAGACGAGACCATTATGGAACACAAACCTTTTGCCGTCATTGCAGATCATTTTACCCGGCTGGGCTATGCAGTATTGCGCGTGGATGACCGCGGCATGGGTGAGTCAGGCGGCACCCTTGAAGGAGCCACTTCGCTGGACTTTGCACAGGACGCCAAAACCTGCCTGGCCTATCTGCGCCTGGAGAAACGCCTGGCAGGAGTTCCTATAGGTTTGCTGGGCCACAGCGAAGGCGGACTTATCGCTGCGATGATAGCGGAAGAAGAAGGAGACAGCCTCGATTTCTTTATTATGCTGGCCGGACCCGGCCAACCCGGATATGCGCTGCTGGCAGACCAAAGCCGTGCCATGATGCTGGCAAATGGCCATTCCAAGGCAACAACAGAAGCTTGTTATCAGCTCATCCATGAATGGCTTGACATAGCGCTCAACAGCGTAGAGAACACAGCCGCTGCCCAGGAGGCGGGTATGGAGGCATACCGCAGATGGCGGGAGGAACAACCCCCTAAAGTGCTGACAGAGCACGTATTATTGGCACTATTTGGACAAAGACCAAAACGAAAGCAACCATTAGCTAATGTACCAGCAAAACCGGATACCGCAGCAGAGAATACCGCTATCACGTGGCTCCTGGACAAGATGATGGCACAGCTAACCACTCCCTGGATGCAGTTCTTTCTGCATACCGATCCCAGCAGATACTTGGAAAACACGCATATCCCCATGCTGGCGCTACTGGGCAGCCACGATGTGCAGGTAGTGGCAGACCGCAACGTTAAACCCCTGAAGCGGGCGGCCGAAGCCAACGGGAATCCGTTTTCACAGGTCATCGTGCTCAAGGGGCACAACCACCTCTTCCAGAAAGCCCCGGCCAACCTGGGTATTCGCTATGACGAAGTAGAACAGACCATCAGCCCCCAAACGCTGCGCACCATCGAAAAATGGCTGCAAAAGGTCCTGGCCAGCCAGCCCCAGAAAGCTACTTTCTGATGAAACCGCCTATCTATTGACGGGATCCTTCCGTCGTATGCTTGCGGATAATCTCTTTCAGGCGCGCATCGGAAGAATCCGGCAAAGACTCGAAGAACACAATGGCCTCCCGCGCCACGCGGGCATGGCGGCCGCGGGGGTGCTGGGAGAGATAGGCTTTGTACAAGCGCTGTGCTTCTTCAGCTTCGCCCAGCTCCACATGTGCAATGGAGGCCATCTGGTACAAGGCTTCCTCAGCCAGCCGGTGTACAGGGTATTGTTTCAGCAGTTCGGCATGCAGGGTATAGGCCCGCCGGCCATCTCCCAGCAACAGGGCATTCTGCCCGGCGCGCATCAGTAGCACCGGGGCCAGGGTATCTTTGGGATGGCCATGTGCCCAGGCTTCCTGCTTACGGGAAAGGGTAAGGATCTTCATAGAATCCAGGGAAGCTTTGCCGGTCTTTGCCTGCTCCCGGTTCTCGGCCAGTTCTTCCTGTAATTGCTGTATGGCGGCCAGCTCTTTATCCTTGGGGCCGCAAGCCGTGGCCAGTAACCCACTCAACAATAGGGCAGCAACGAATATCTTCATCCGGTAAAAATAAGGAGACATCGGCCGATGTTTAACGCACGAGTTCTCCCTTGCGCAGATAGCCCCTGCCTTTGATCGTCAGCTGGAACAGATACGTGCCGGGAGGCTTACCGCTGCAATCCCACCGAATATGGTAGATACCGGCATCCCTGGTCTCATTGAGCAGGGTAGCCACCGGCTTACCCCTGGCATCCCGCACCTCCAGGCGCACGGCAAGGCGTTCGGGTAATTCAAAGGATACCAGCGTATAGTCCGAGAAAGGATTGGGCGTGAGGGGAAACTGCTCCAGCGTGAGGCTACCCGGCGGCGGGGTATCTGCAGAAGGATCCGCCGCCTGTGTTTGAAACTTGACAAAGCGGAGCATGCGCGCATAAGTAGCCAGCATGGGAATGTCATCCAGCCAGGGCGTACCGGTGTGGAGCAGCCTGCCGGAAAGCACCCGCAGGGAATCCTGGAAGCTGGCGGGCAGCTGGTCTGTCAGCTCCTGCAGCACAAATACCCAGCGGATATCTGCCGTGGCGCCGCATCGCAGGTACTCCGCCGTGAGGTTACGCCCTGCCCGTAGCAGGGCCGCCTGCACCTGCGGGCGCACCCGGGCGGTATCTGCCAGGCGTCCATACAAGCTGGCCAGCGCAATGACCAGGTCAGACTGGCTTTGCGCCTGCGCATCCAGGCTATCGGGCCAGCGGCCGGTGGGCAACTGGGCAGGTAACAGCGCCAGCCGTGTGACGGCTGTCGCCCGGCTGAGGTAATCGGTATCCTCCAGCAGACTATAGGCATAACATAACCCGGTAACCAGCGCCGCATTGTGGCGCATGGCGGCCACGGGCGCCTGGGTAAGCAGGTGGCGGGCCAAACGCTCTCCTACCTGCTTGTAAGCTGGAAAATTGGTCTCCGCGTAGGCTTTGGCATAGACGCTCATGAGCTTACCATTTACCTGGTAGGCTTCTCCGGTGCCATAGTCATAGCTGAGCCACCCCTTGGCCGGCAAAGCCACCGTATCATGCGGAATAGGCGGATAATAACGCGTCAGCAGGGGGGGGGGATTGAGAAAGCGGCCTTTCAGGTCCAGGAACGGAAAGGTGGCGCCACCCTGCCTCAGCTGCATCAGGGTATCCAGGGTATGCAATCCCAGGTTGAGCAGGCGGGCCCGGCGGGTATCGTCCGTACTCAGGTTGGCCAGCTGCAGCAATGCCAGGCCATATTCCCCCGCTGCGACAGGGCTCAGATTGGGACTACCCTGGGTACCGGGCAGGAACCCCCTTGCCATCCGGCCTAGCTGGCCGAATAGTTCGGGCTGCTTATCCAGGTTTTTTTCTGCCTGAACAATGACCTGCTCCAGCGTAAGCCAGCGCGTCCGTGTACTTAGTTTGATCCATTGCTCGGCAAACAAGGGATACCCTGCCTCCACCCCCAGCGTAAGGCGCTGCTCCCGCAGCAGTTCCTGCACACGGTAGCTGTCATTCCGGGCAAACGCCAGGTTAAGGTCTCCCTCCAGTGCTGCCAGTCGGGCCACCTGCCAGGGCTTCAGGGTCTGCGTCACATCGCACTGTGCGGCTGCGCTTCCTGCACAAACCCCCAGCCATACTATCCACAGAACAATCCTGCGCAACTGGGTCAAGGAACAGAAATAAAGGCCGTACGATACCGGTTCATCAGGTCATAGACCAGGAAATTGGAGCGCACCTTGATGAGGCGGCACTTGTTAAAATCTCCGGTGTCATCTGTGAGGCTGATCCACCCGTGGGCCACTGCCCACTTGCCTTTAGTCACCAGGCGCCCTTTCTGGCTACTGAAGGGTTCGCACGCATAGCGGGCATAAGTGCCATTGGGGTAATACACCACTATCTGGCTTACATAGGTATCCTCCAGCAAGCTATAGTCCAGGTCATTGCCAAAACCGCGGTTGTCCCAGTTGCCCACTTCCTTCCAGGCAGTAGCGCACAGGGTAGCGGTAATATCCGGCGCAATGTCCAGCGTGGAGTCGCTAATAGCCTCTTTAGCAGGCAAAACCAGGTCCTGGGCAAACAGTGGGGATGCGCCCACCAGGAGGAACAGCAGAAGCAGCTTTTTCATGTGGTTAAAAATACGAATAAGTATACAGCTGAGATGTGGTGTGCAAAACCTATGCCAGGGGAAGACAAAAACTGAAACAGGACCCATGGCCGGGTCGGCTCTCTATATGCAGCTCTGCACCATGGGCATTCAGCAGGCTTTTCACCACTGCCAGGCCCAGTCCTGTGCCTCCCTGGCTGCGGGCACGGGCGCTATCTGTGCGATAAAAACGGTCTGTAAGATGGGGTAAGTGCTCTGCCGCAATCCCCGGCCCCGTATCTGACACGCTGACCTCCACCTCCCTGCCCCGGACGTCAGCAGCCAGGATGATCGTACCCTGGTGGCAATATTTGAGGGCATTGGACAAGAGGTTGTCCAGCACCTGCTCCAGCCTGGCGGCATCTGCCGCTACCTGCACGGCAGGCACCCGCTGATGAAACACCAGCCCCTTGGCCGCTATGCCGTCCAGGTAGGGCTGCGCTGCACGGGTAGCCAGTTCATCCAGCCGAAAAACGGACGTATGCACAAAGCCGGGCTGATGGTCTGCCTGCTGCAGGGTGAGCACATCCTGGAAAAGCTGGGCCATACGATCCGTCTGGTTCTGCAAAATATCCAGGTAACGTGCATGGGCAGCAGGGTCATCGGGGCGGAGGCGGAGCATCTCCAGGGCACCTTTCATCACATGCAACGGGTTATTAAGCTCGTGGGCAATATCCGTATAGAAACGGCTTTGCCGGTCATTCAGCTCGCGCAGGCGGACATTGTCCCGCTGGAGATTATGGCTCACACTGTTCAGGGCACGGGCGATCATCCCAATCTCGTCTTTGCGCCGGCTATCGCGGGCCAGCAGCTCGGGTTTGCCACGGGCTATCTCTTCCAGGGTTCTCTTAATGCGCACAATGGGACGGGATAGCGTGAGCGAGAGCAGGATAGCGGCCAAAGCTACCAGTCCCAGGGTAACAAACATGGCATGATAGATGATCCAGCGGATAGGACGCAGTTCTTCCAGTACAGTGGCTTTTTCCAGGGCCAGCACCAGCAGGCCTCCCTGCGGCAAGGGACGGGAGACCAGGAGCAGGGAATCATTTTGCGGGGGCAGGGTGCGCAGTTGCTGCAGGTCGAGCGCCAAATGGCGGTCTGCGCACAGCAATTTACCACGCGCATCCAGGACAGCGGCGCGGTAGGTGCGGCGGGCAGCCCGCTGGCACAGCACCTGAGGGTCTGAAGTGGTTTCCATCAATTCCTGTGCAAAACGCAGCAGTTCCTGCCGTTTCTGGGCATAGAGATGGTCTCGTATGAACAGAATGGAATAGCCTATGGTCATGAGAACGGCAGCTGCCATCAGCAGGATAAAGAGCCCGGCGATCTTGCGGCGCAGTCTCATATCGATTCGGGATTGATACCATAGCCCAGCCCACGCTGCGTGGCGATCATGGCAGCCTCTGCCCCAAGCTTATGGCGCAGGTTTTTGATATGCGCATCTACCGTGCGAATACCCATGACCTTGTCTTCGCGCGCGCCAAGGGCATCTGCCAGTTCTTCGCGGGAGAAGATGCGGCGGGGCTGGCCAGCCAGCAGGTGCAGCAGGTAATACTCCGTGGGAGTGAGCCCCAGCTCTCTGCCCGCATAGCTGGCCCGCAACTGCGAAGGCTCCAGCAACAGCGCCCCCAGCGCAATGTGGTCTGATTCTGTGCGGTGTCGCCTGAGCAATGCCAGCACATGTGCATGGATCTCCGCCAGTCCGGCGGGCTTGCGCACATAGGCGTCCGCTCCCATTGCCAGGCCCCGCACCACATCGGCTTCGCGGTCCAGGGCAGTGAGCAAGAGCACCGGCAGATGCAGGGTTTCCCGCTGCGCGCGCAGGGCTGCCAGGATACGCAACCCATCCACTTCCGGCAACATGACATCCAGCACCGCCAGGCTCAGGCTATGGCCTTCCTGCTGAATGCGCAGAAGAGCAGCCGCGCCGCTGGTCTCCCAGGTCACCAGGTAGCCCTGCATCTCCAGGTAGTCCCGCAGCAACTGGCCGGCATCCGGTTCGTCTTCTACCAAAAGGATATGGGTGGCGGCACGCATGCTGCAATTTTAATGAATTGGGCAGATTACTTACCCATATGGTTTATTAAAGGGCCCTCATTGTTAATTTTCCTTAAGTCCGGGACCAAAGCAACGGATTATATAGCTATTTGTCGTTTTATCTAAAATCAGGTTGAATGTATCTTAGGCATGGCATACACGCTGTTTACCTTACTGGCCTCTTTCTCGCCGCTTTAACAACCCCTGTCCAGGGCCAGGTTCCTCAGAAGGTTGTCTACCAACACTATGCTTTCTGGAACAAAACAGAGGTCAACGAGATCTTTCCCAACAAGTTTGGCGTAGGCGGTGATTTCATTTTCCGCACAACCAATACGCTGGGAAAAGGCTCCCCATTTGACAGATGGCACCGCACCAGCTTCCGGCCCTGGGTGCACTACCAGGTTTCCAAGAACTGCCGCTTTTCCCTCTCTCCCCTCGGTTATTTTGCCACGCAGGAATATGTGGGCAAGGAATCGGATTTCTCCAGGCCCCGCTATGACGAATGGCGCACCACCCTGGGTTTCTTTCATCATCACTATAACCTGAACAAACGCCTGAATCATACCTTCCGGCATTGGTACGAGTTCCGGTACCGCAGCCTGGGGAGCGAGGAGGGATTCACGTTCTCGCGGTACCGGATGCGCTACCGCCTGAGATATGTACTGAACCGGCCCGACTTTAACCAGGACGGAGCGCTCTATGTGTTTGGGTACAACGAGATCATGATAAATTATGGCCAGGAGATCGTGAGCAACATGTTCTCTCAGAACCGGCTGGCTGTGGGCATGGGCATCCGCTTCCTGGGGGCAGCCCGTGTGGAACTGCGCCTGCAGCGGCGTTTTCGCAGCAGAGCCTCGGGTTTTGAATATGACCAGGCGGATAACATTATGATAGGGATATTCATAGACCAGTTCTCCCGCCTGGGTTCTAAAGACATACCGGTAAGATACCATGACTAGCCGCAAAACCCCAAAGATCCCTCGCACGCTGCTGCACTGGGGCCTGCATGGCACAGCCGTATGCCTGCTGGTATGGCTGTGGTATCGCCTGGACCGGAAGGAAGAAGAACTTAAGGCTACCCGGGAGAAACAGTCTGCACTCATGGAAGCGCATACACGCCTGAACCGGCAGCATCAGCAAGAACAGAAAGCCTGGAAGCTTAAGTCTGAAGCAGACGAACGGTTCCTGGCAAATGAGCCTATGGCCATGGAGATCTACCGCCAGCTGGACTCCATATCCTCCAGAACAGGGCGCCTGTTTCCCCTGCGCAAGACCCAATGGGAGCGGAGGCAATACCGCACCCAGCAGCTGTCTGCCCTGAGGTCTCTGCTGAAGCAGCAACAGCAGGAACTGATGCAGAGCCATACCCAGCGGGACAGCCTGGCGCAGTCACTGCACCAGGTGGAGGTCTCCTGGGAATCTGCGCAACAAATGACCTCCCAGTTGCAGGAGAAGCTGCAGGACAGCCTGCACCAGTTAACAGCCCTTAACCGGCATCTGCTGGAAAACATCCGGCTTGCCGAGTTCACCTCTCCCAAAGGCTCTCATGTGTATTACCTGGGAGAATTGTCTGACGGCAAAGCACACGGCCAGGGGGTGGGTATCTGGGCAACCGGGGGCATCTACATAGGCCAGTGGCTGAACAATACCCGCCACGGCAGGGGCACTTACCAGTGGGCAGACGGCGAGCGCTATGAAGGCGACTTTATCCATGACCGACGCACAGGAAGCGGCACCTATTACTGGAAATCAGGCGAGTATTTCATAGGCCAATGGCTGAACGACGCCCGCCAGGGTCCCGGCAAACTCTACAAACCGGACGGTAAGCTGCGGGTAGAGGGCCTCTGGCACAAAGATGAGCTGAAACGCGGTGTGCAGGTATCCAATTAACCCCCATACACCCCAGGGGGGCTAGAACTTGACACCCAGGCTCAAGCGCAGGTTTCGGTTCTGCACAGCCTCGTCAAACGCCTCACGGGAGCCCTGGGCGGTACGCAGGTCATTCAGGCCCCACTCATACCGCACATCCAAGGTCAGGAACAGGATATCCACCCCCGCGCCCAGCTGCACATTCCACTGCCCGCGCTTGAAATAGTCATCCGCATTGTCAAAGTTAGCATCCCCCTTGATATTCACGGCATAGCTGGCAGAGGGCCCGCCCATGACCCGCAGATTGAAGTTCTTCTTGTTAAAAACCTTGAAGCCGACAATAAGAGGTATTTCCACATTCTGAAAGTCCACCTTCACGCGGTCACTATTCCCGGACCTCAGCTCGCTGCCTTTAACGCTGAACAACAGTTCGGGCTGGGCGTAGAGGTTCCCGATATTCAGCCGCAGCAACCCACCCACCAGGTACCCGGTGGAACTGTAAGTATCAATATCCGAGGTATTCGTATTCAGCCGGGAAACATTGAGACCCGCCAGGGCTCCTATTTCTACAAGCTTTTGATTCTCAGGCTGGGCGAAAAGGCTGGAAGTTCCCAGGAGACAAAACGCAAGGGTAATTAATTGCTTTTTCATGTGTTTAATAGGTTTTAGGTTTCTAAAAGTGGTTAAACGAAGGTAACCGGCAAGAGGTTACCTAAAAAGGCACTTGTTCTATCTTGACTTTATCCAGGTATACCAACAGGCCTTCTGTGGGCCGGAGCCCCATATCTGCCAGTGCCTGGAGATATTGCCGCACCTGGCGGATGTGCGCGGGCTGGGGCTGCCCGGTCTTGTAGTCTATCACTACTGCGTGCGGATGCTTTACCACCACACGGTCCGGCCGCAGCAGTTCTCCCCGGGAGCCCAGGATATCCAGTTCGGGATAATGGGCCCAATCCGGCTGTAAATAGGGTGCCAGTTGTGGCAAATGCAGGATCCCCGCTAACTGGTCTTTCAGAAGGCTCTGTTGCGGCACGGAGATCAGTCCTTCCTGCACGGCATGTGCCAGCACCTGGGGCAAGTCGGCAGGGGTAGCTATGCGGGAGAGCAACAGGTGAAACAGTTCGCCCCTTGCAATGGCCATCTCCTCGCGGCCGCCGAGGGGAGTGCGGTTCCGCAGTTGTAACACTTGTTGCCAGGCAGGATGCTCCTGATAGCACAGGGGCGTCTCCGCCGCAGGCACAGCTGAGGTTTCTGCAGCGGACCGGGCAACCTGCCGCTGGCGCATGCCCGACTCCCACACCTGTGCCTCAGTCCAGTGGTCTGCCAGCTGCAGGCTATGGGGGGACGCCCGGGTTTCCGTGCTGCGCAAGGCCAGCAGGAGGAGTTCGTCCACTTGTGAGATCCCTGCATATTTTTCCCGGGGTTTATGGGGGATGAGCATATACAGTTGTTCTATGGCACGGGTAAGTCCCACATAAAGGCTATTGATCTTGTCCAGCAGAAAGTCCTGATATTCTTGCTGGTGGGCATTGGCAAAGAGGCTGTCCCGCAGAAGCCTGGAGAGCCGGAGAGGGTATGCCTCTGCCTGCAGGAAAGGCGCCTGCCGGTCTGCCCACACAATGTCTCCATAAGCCGCAGGTTTCAGGCTCCAGTTGGCAAACGGCAGGATGACCACCGGAAACTCCAGTCCCTTGGACTTATGGATAGTCATGACTTGTAACGCCTGGTTACCCGGCAGAAGGGTTACCGGTTTTTGATGCCCTTCTTCTTCATAGAACCGCAGAAAATCTGCCAGTGAACTCCCTTGCTGTGCCTGGGCGTGCAGTTGTGCGAAGAACGCGGTCAGGTAAGCATCATGGGTCTGCCCTGCCGGCACCAGGTCCAGCAAACGCGCCAGGGTCGTGGCCTGTGCATACACCGGGAGTTGCAACAGCTCCGGCAACTGAAGCGGCAGGCGATAGGAGAGCACCTCCTGCGGATGGACTTGCGTGGGCATAGGCCGTCCTTGCAGCGCGCACAGACCTGCAGCGGCAGCATACAGGGCTATATGGTCTTCCGGGTTAGCCAGCCAGCGGAGTGCTTCCACCAGTATGCGCACCCGCGCGCCGGCATGCACCACCAATCCCTGCGCCGCATACACCTGGTAACCCGCTGCCATCAGCAGCTGAGTGACCTGGCTGGCTTCGGCATTGGTATTCACCAGCAAGGCGATATCCGAGGGTGCATAACCCAGGTCCAGGATCTCCTGCACGAGTCCGGGCAAACGCGCCACTACCTGCTGTACAGGCAAAGGCTCTTCTTCCGTGGGTTCAAATACCTCTGCCCGCACATACCCCCCTGTCGTATGGGAAGGTAACTGCGCAGCATCTTCATATACCTGGCCCAGGAGCCGGGCGATAGCGGATGCCTCCAGGTCATCGTGGTATGGGAGGCGGGGAATAGCGGCGCAGATACTGTTGTTGAAATGCACCACCTGGGCCAGGCTCCTGTAATTGTGCGCCAGGGTCTGTTCTTCGGGGGCCTGCCCCTGCATCTGCCGGATATCCTGCCGGGCCACCTCGCGCAGCAGATTACTGTTGCCGCCCCGGAAACGGTAGATACTCTGCTTGACGTCTCCGACCAGCAGGGCTTCTCCTTCCACGGCCAGGGCATTCTCCACCAAGGGCAGCAGGTTCTCCCACTGCAGGGAGCTGGTATCCTGGAATTCGTCCAGGAAGATGCGGTTGTAACGTTCGCCCAGCTTCTCATAGAGGAAAGGTACACTGCCTTCCCGGTGCAGGCGGGCGATCAGCTGCCCGGCTTCTCCTATCAAGACCATGCCCTCGGCCTGTTTATATGCATCCAGGCCCTCTCGCAGGTGCTCATACAGCCCCAGCCGGAAGAGGCTTTCCCGCACGAGCCAGGCAGCCGCAGCCGTCTGCCGCCGGGGGTCTTCCGGGTTACCTGCCAGGTCATAGAGCTGTTGTAACACGGCAAGCAACCCGTTGTCCATAGCCTTATCTATGGCCAGGCCCTTGGTAGCGGTTTTACTATACCAGTTCTGGTTGCCGGCAAGCGCCCGCACAAAGGTAACCCCGGCTTCCATCAGCAGGAAGGGCTTGCCCGCTTTCAGGTCAAATACCAGGTTCTTCAGCGGGTTGAGAATGTTCCTGCTGTAGAAATCCTCATACCGGAGGTCATATTGCTGCAAGTAACCCTCTGCCTGTGCTACCAGCGCTTCCACCTGAGAGCGGTGGGTGCGCAGAATGTCCCGGGTAAGGGTTCTCAGCTCATCCAGGTCTTGCGCACTCAGGTGCAGCCGGAGCAAATGCGGCAGATGTTTGTCGGAAAGCAACTGGGCAGACAGCCCCTGGAGCAAGGCATCGGGCTGCCAGGTTTTCTGGTTCTGCATCTGTTCCAGGGCATAGCTGAGTACCCATTGGGTCAGGGTTTCATCCCGGCCCAGCCGGCGCAGCAGGTCATCTGCCATGTAGCGGGTAACCCGCTCTGTATTCATCTCCAGCGTGTGTTCCCAGGGCAGGCCCAGTTCTGCCACAAAGGCGGCGATCACCTGCTGAAAGAAGCTGTCTATGGTATACACACCGATACGCCCGTAATCCTGCAGCAGATGGCTAAGGAGGCAGTGCGCCCGCCGGGTGAGCGTGTCATCGGAGACATCCAGCCGGCGGCAAAGATAGCGGCGCAACGGCGCCTGCTGCTGCGGCTGATGAGACAGCTCAAAAAGAAAGCGCAGCAGGCGGTCCTTGATCTCGGCAGTGGCTTTGCGCGTGAAGGTGATGGACAGGATCTGCCGGTAGGCCTGAGGCTCAGCCAACGCCTGGCAAAGCCAGGTTTGGGCCAGCGTATAGGTTTTGCCGCTGCCGGCACTCGCTTTATAGATGGTGGCTGGCATGCCCTCAAGATAGCAGGCAACCCGTGCCGGCACAAGTCTTATACCGGGCGCCTATTCTTCCTCCGCACCCAGGCCGCCCAGCGTATCGTCAAACCGCACCTCAATATCCTGCAGCAACTGCTTGTAGGTGGCGGCCTGCTCTTCCTTGCCTTCCTGGGCCAGCGCTTCGGCTATGGCCTGGATGAGGTGCAGGATGACGTAGATATTGGACAGCGGCTTATAGGTGTTCACATTGGGGTCTGCCTTCAGCTTGCTGAGGAAGTCCTGCACCTGCTGGGGGGTAAAGAACATGCCTTTGTTATACGCATCAATGTAAAAATGCGTGGTACGGCTGATATAGCGGAGGGCATAGTAACCCTTGAAGTTGACCACCTGCAGGGGGATATCCAGTTCCTGGCAAATGATGGCATAGAACAGGCTCATAGAGAGACTGTTTCCCCGTTTGCTGTCGATCAGCTGGCCCATGAAGTTATTGTCCGAGCGTTCGGGTTCCTGGAAGTTACCCACGTATTTCTCCACGTTGAACAGCTGGCGATTGATCACCACCAGTTTTTCCAGATCGTTCATCCCGGTAGCCAGTTGCAGCCATATCTTGCTCACCAGTTTTTTGATCTCGTTCCGGTACTTCTGGCTATCCAGGGTGGGGAAACGGATCTGCGTGAGAATCATCCAGCCATCGATAAGGTCTTTGCCGCCACTCAGCCGCCACTCATAGAGTTCGCGGGTATAGTGGTCTACCTGTATATGATAGATCAGCTCCTCCAGCCGGTTCTGGATAGTAGCATCCTGGGTACGTTCCCAGGCTTCTTCCAGCAGGGTAATACCCTGGGTACCCAGGCTCATAAGTTCCTGCTCCACCTGGCGGGCCACGGTGGGGTCCGTGTCATCCAGCAGGCGAACCAATGCTTCAAATTTATTTCTTTCCATAATGATTACCCGTTGAGGGGGAAGAATGAAATAGCGCGCAGGTATTGTGGTTTGTGCTTTTAATCCTCAAAGAAGCAACAGTACCTCATACATACCCATTACGCCATATGTTTCGGTTTCGTTACAAACATGGTGCCAATCGCCAGACACCCGGTTTGTATGGCAACATAAGGGGTAAAGCTCAAGACGTTTTGTCAGGCGCCGGACGTTTTATCCACGGTTTATCCACGGACAGCAAAACCCGTAGCTTTGCAAGAGATGAAAGAACTGGTCTGGATGTTAATAGGCACCTGCATGGCAAGCATAGGGATGGCTCAGACACAGACTCCCAAACCCACTTTCTTCCAGGGCAAGGTGGTATTCGATATCCGGTACGATGCCACGACTATGGGACTTCATCCCATGTGGGGAGACAGCGCGGTCCTATCCTACGGGCCCAAGGTCCTGCACTTCGAGTTTTTCCCGGACACAGCACAGAGTACCTCCTCCGCTTACAGGCGTTCCCTTCGTCACATCTGGCTGTTGCCGGACGAGAAGCGTATCTGCTGGCAATACGCCCTGGCCGACACGCTGCATTGGGCACACGGCCAGGATTACAGGTATACGCTCTATGGCATGTCCTTATCCCTCACGGCAGACAGTTTGCTGGGTTTTGCTACCCAGAGCCTGTTGCTGATGAAGCGCGACCCGGGATTGCCGCTGGATCTGCTGATGCCGGTGCGCTACACATTTGCACCGGCGCTGTCCTTGCCTGTAGGATACTTTGCTCCTTTTACAGGCAGCCTGTGGCATATCTATAGCCGCAAAGCCAAAAGTGTGTTTCTCGATTACCATGTCAGCTTCTGGGAAGAAGGCAGGTTTATGCACTGGCATGCCCGGCGCGTGGAACAGGAACCTGCAGAACCCAGACTGCCTTCAGCCGAATGGCCCAGGGAATACGACCCGCAAACCGTAGTTTTGTATTGATGGACAGCCTGCACCCTATAGCTCTCCGGGACAAGACCTTTGTCCCGTATATTACCCAACCGCAGATCGAGACCAGGGTGCAGCAGCTGGCAGCAGCACTGAATGACTACTATGGCACCCAAACGGTATTGCTGATGCCTATCCTCACCGGTGCCCTGCGTTTTGTGGCGGGGCTGCTGCCCTTGCTGGAGTTTCCTTATGAACTGCACTGCATTCAGATCAGCACCTATGCAACGGAAATGAGCGCGCAAAAAGCTCCTGCCTACACCCTGGCGCCCCCATGCCCCCTGCCCGGGCTGCCCGTGCTGTTACTGGAAGATATTGTAGACACAGGGCACACGCTGGACTTTGTCATACAAGACCTGCTGCAGGCAGGTGAAACCGAAGTGCAATGCGCCAGCCTGCTCTTTAAGCCCGCCGCATACAAAGGCGCGCACCGCCCCCGTTTCGTGGGGTTTGAGATTCCCAACGCATTTGTTGTGGGGTATGGACTGGACTATGCCCAGCAAGGCCGCCACCTGCCCCACCTCTACCAACTGGCTCCCTGATGCGTGCAGAAGAGGTCACCCGGGAACTGCGGGAGGGGTTTGGGCACAGTCCCACGAGTGAGCAGGAAAAGGCCTTCCGCATACTGGGTAAGCTACTGGTGAGCGAAGCGCCCCGTCCCACGCTGGTGATCCGCGGGGCAGCCGGCACCGGCAAGACCACTCTGATGCACACACTTGTCCGCTGGCTGGCAGACCAGGGTATCCGCGCGGTACTACTGGCACCTACCGGGCGCGCAGCCAAGGTACTGGCCGCCCGCACCGGCCGCAATGCCAGCACCATCCACAAATACATTTACCAGGCAGAAAGCGAGACCGGGGGTAGCGTGCGCTTCCGCCTCAACAGAAACGAGGACCCCGCCCATACCTGCTACATTGTGGATGAGGCCAGCATGCTGGGCAATGAACCCGGCATATCCGGCAATTACCAGAGCCGTCCCTTGCTGGAAGACCTGGTACAATTTGTTTTTGAGGGCAGCACTGCCCGCAAGCTCATCTTCCTGGGAGACCTGGCCCAGCTGCCGCCCGTGGGCAGCCTGGAATCCCCCGCACTGTCCATTCCCTGGCTGCGCGAACAGCTGGACCTGCAGGCGGGCCTGTGCACACTCACCGAGGTCAAACGCCAGTTGCTGGAATCTCCCATCCTGGCCAATGCCACTGCCTTGCGGCAGGTACTGGATAAGGAACTGCGCCTGGAGGCGCTAAAGCTGGTTACAGGGCCGGACTGCTACGTGCTGGAGCAACCGGCGGAACTGGTAGATCTTTTTTGCGACCTCTATAACCCCGAAGACCTGGACCGGGTGCTGGTGGTATGCCACAGCAACGGCATGGCCACTCAACTTAACGAAGCCATCCGGCAGCGACTATACCATGAACCTGAGTTCCTGATGCGGGATGACGTGGCACTGGTGGTGAAGAACTACTACCAGCGCCAGCATCATGAGCTGCCTTTTGTCGCCAACGGAGACCTGGGCCGGGTGCAGCAAGTGTACTATCGCAGTAAGGAAACACGCTTTGGCCTGGAATGGTGTGATGCCGATATTGTGCTGACAGACCTGGACGGGCAGCCCCAAACGGTAGCCGGCAAAGTGCCCATATCCCTGCTCACCTCCAAACAACCGGCGTTGTCTCTTACCGAGACCCGCCACATCTGGCAGGAACGGCTGGCCGAACTGAAAGCGGAGAAAAGATCCACTCAAAAGGCAGATCTCCGCAAGGACCCGTATATACAGTGCCTTCAGCTCAAATATGGTTACGCGGTGACTGCCCACAAGGCGCAGGGCGGGCAGTGGGATACCGTTATCGTTTATTTTGAACCCTGGCTGTTCAAAGAAGGCAAGACGGACGAACTGCTGCGCTGGGCCTATACGGCCATCACCCGGGCGGCGCGCAGGCTGGTACTGGTAAATTGCCCTTTCCCCGTGGCGTAAGCAAAGGCGCACACGGGCAACCAGGGCAGCTACAGCAGCTTGTAATTGCGGTACTCAAACAACCTGCGCCCTGTGTGGCGCTCTATGTAATACAAGAGCTTATCTTTCAGGGACTGGTGAAACTTACCGGGCGGCTGGAAGTCCCAGTTCTTGCGGGCAATGCGCTCCTGCATCACGGCGGGATGTGTGCCGGGATAACGCTCCAGCGCATCTATGCCCGTGTAATCAAACTCCGGCACATCCGGCACATGGCGCGCCACCCATTCGTCATCATGCCACAGGCGGTGGAAGTCCCGCACCTTCTGCTGCAGGGCCTGAGGATCTCTCACCCACCCATAGTGGTGCACATAGGCCATAGCCAGCTTCACATGAAGTGGCCTGCCCGCCAGCCGGAAGCCTTGTGCATCGCGGTAGGACCGCAGCCGGGGATGCTGGCGCACCACCCGCACCTCGCGGCGATACCATTTGCGGGAGCTGCCCACATAATCATAGCTGCCCCAGAAATGGCGATAGGGCAAGGCCAGCCCTTCTACGCGGGGATCGTCTTTCCACTGGGCCATCGCCTGCCGCAGGGGTGCATACCCGGCTTCGTGCAGCACTTCATCCGCTTGCAGATAGATACACCAGTCTGCACCGGGGGGCATGGCGTCATAGGCTTTATCGGTCTCTATGGCCAGCACGCGGCCGCCTTCGCGCAGGCTATCGTCCCACACAGAAGGCACGATACAGAGCTTGCCGGGATGCTGTGCCTGCAGGTCCCGGATCAGCGCCTCTGTGCCATCTTCGCTTTGTCCCAGGCACACGGTAACGGTATCGCACAGGGGCAATAAACTGCGGATGGATTCTACTACGGGATAGTCATAGCGCAAGGCATTGCGCACAAACGTAAAGCCCTGTACCGTCACGCCTGTGCAGTAGTGGTGAGCCCTTCATTCAGGCGGGCGGCATTCTCCTCTATACGGAGCGCTTCGATCACTTCATCCAGTTCTCCCAGCAGCACTGCGGGCAGGTTATACAGGGTGAGCCCTATACGGTGGTCTGTAAAGCGGCTTTGCGGGAAGTTATAGGTGCGGATCTTGGCAGAACGGTCGCTACTGCTGACAAGGCTCTTGCGCTGGGCCATCTCCGCTTCCTTGCGTTTGGAAAGCTCCAGGTCATACAGGCGTGTCTTCAGTACCTTAAGCGCCAGGTCATAGTTCTTGAGCTGGCTGCGCTCGTTCTGCATACTCACCACAAGGCCGGTAGGAATGTGCGTGAGGCGCACGGCCGAATACGTGGTGTTTACACTCTGCCCGCCGGCGCCGCTGGAGCAGAAGGTATCCTTGCGGATGTCATTCTCCTTCACTTCCACGTCAATGTCTTCGGCCTCAGGCATCACCATGACGGAAGCGGCGCTGGTATGCACACGGCCCTGGGTCTCGGTATCGGGCACCCGCTGCACACGGTGCACGCCGCTTTCAAACTTGAGCGTGCCGTAGACATCATCCCCTGTTATATTGACAATGACCTCCTTGTAGCCTCCTACGGTGCCTTCATGTACATCCTGCACCTCGAAGCGCCAGCCCTTTTTCTCGGCATAGCGCTGGTACATCTTAAAGAGGTCGCCGGCAAACAGGCTGGCTTCATCTCCTCCGGTGCCGGCCCGGATCTCCAGGATAACGTTCTTGGAATCCTCCGGATCTTTGGGGATCAGCAGGGTCTTGAGTTCGTTCTCGGCCTCTTCCAGTTTGGGTTGCAAGAGGGTAAGCTCTTCCTTGGCCATCTCGCGCATTTCCTCATCGCTTTCTGTGGCCACTATCTCCTTGGCGCTTTCTATATTGCCCAGGATATTGCGGTATTTATGCGCAGCCTTGACGATGCGTTCCAGCTCTTTATATTCCTTGCTAAGGGCGGTCATGCGCTTCATATCACTCACCAGATTGGGATCTGCGAGCAACCCTTCCACCTCCTGGAACCGCTTCTCTATTTCACTTAATTTCTCCAGCATACTCACGAATTAGGATACAAAAGTACCGCATTTTTAGTCAGGATAAACAATCCCTTGCGGTGGGGCACCACGTCCAGGATGGGTTGTACAAGCTCCGGACGCAGGTAGCGGGCCGGTTTTCCGGCATCCAGCGGCTGCACCCAGATGCGAGTGGCATCCCAGCACACCAGACGGCGGCCATAGACCCGGAAGCCGTCCCAGCGGAAGGGTAGCGGCTGCTGGGGCAAGCTGAAAGCATAGACCCCGAAGATGTCAAACACCTTGATTTGCTGGGCTGTTCTATCCGCCACATAGACATAAGGGTTCAGATAATCATCGGGGTCAAATTCCAGCTCGGCAGGATTGGACAAGGTCCCTTCTCCAAAATCCATTCCGCCGAAAATAAGTTGCAATTCTCCCAGGTGATCATACTTGAGGGTGCGGTTATCCTCAGCATTAAGCACGTAGAGGTCTCCCTGGGGAGACACGGTAAAACTACGGGGAAAGATGGGAATCTGGTAGTCTGCATTGGTGGCTATGGCGGCGGGGTCTGCAAAATCCCAGGCGCGTACCGGCCGGAGGTTGACACTGAACAGTGAGATGCGGCGATTAGCATAATCCAGCAGATAAAGCTTATTGCGGGCAGCCACCCGGGCTTTGACGGGGCGGTACAGTCCTTCCGTGCGCAACCCGGCCCCGCCAATGGTAAGCACGCTGTCATAACCATAGAGATGAAAGCATTTTTGCAGCTGGCTCTGATTGGTACGCACCAGGTAGAGATTGGCTTCTTCATCCACCTCCAGTGCATCTGCCGGTTGTGCCAGCCGGTAAAGCGTATCCAGGCGGATAACCGCAGGTTGCTGTGCCCGCAGGCCGGGCAACAAGCTACTGAGGGCGAAAATCCAGCAGGCGCGTTTCATGAGCAGATACCTCAAGATACGAAAAATCCTCGATCCAGTCTCCCAGCACATAGAGTGTGGCGGTATCCGAAAGTGGCAAAGTGCGTGCCAGGTGGCGGTGCCCCATAACAATAGCCTGAAGATGCGGATGGCTGGCGGCATACTGGCGGGCAAAGATCACCTGGCGTTCCTGCTCTCCATAATCCTTGAGCTTGTGACGGCGTTCCTGGGCATTGCGGCTGGTATTGCTGCTCCAGCCGGCCAGGTTCATGGCCAGGTTGGGATGCAGGCGGGCAAACGCCCACTTTAGCACAGGGTTGCGCAGGGCAGCCTTGAGGAACTTATAGCCATGGTCTCCGGGACCCAGGCCGTCGCCATGGGCCAGGAAAAAATGCTGCCCGAAGAACGTCCTTTCGATAGGGCGGTCATAGACCTGGATGCCCAGTTCCCGGGGGAAGTAGTCTTTATACCAGATGTCGTGGTTGCCGGTAAGCACCGTAATGGGCAGTCCGCGGTCAGACAATTCCGCCAGCTTGCCCAGCAGGCGGACATAATATTTGGGTACCACGTGCTTCCATTCGAACCAGAAATCGAAGATATCTCCCAGCAGGTAGATCTCCTGGGCATCCTGCGAGACCCTATCCAGCCACTGCACCAGCAACTTCTCCCGCACCAGGCTGCGGGCATGGTCTGGCGCACCCAGGTGGATGTCCGAGGCCATGTATACCTTGCTCATATCCTAAACGGCAGATTCTTCGGCCGGGGGTGCTGCGGGTGTTTCGGCGGATGACGGGGACGTTACCGGCAGATCAACTACCGGCTCCGGGTGAACGAAGGGACGGGGACCCAGCAGACGCTCCAGGTCTTGCTGGAAGATGACTTCTGTTTTCAGCAGCTCCTGTGCCAGGGCCTCGAGATAAGGGCGCTTCTCCAGCAGCAGCTCCTTGGTGCGCTCATAGGCATCCTGGATAATGGAGCGGGCTTCGGTGTCTATGGTCTCGGCCAGCGCTTCAGAGTAGGGCTTAGTAAAGGTATACTCCTCCTGGCCCTGGCGGGCATAGCTGATATTACCCACTTTGTCATTCATGCCATAGTAAGTGATCATGGCATAGGCCATCTGGGTAATGCGTTCCAGGTCATTTTGTGCGCCGGTGGAGATCCTGCCAAAGACAATCTCCTCTGCGGCCCTGCCTGCCAGCGTAACGCACATGCGGTCAATCAGCTGCTCGGTATTGTAGAGATATTCTTCCCTGGGCAGGTACTGGGCATATCCCAGCGCAGCCACCCCGCGGGGGATAATGCTCACCTTCACCAGCGGGTCTGCATACTCCAGGAACCAGCCGGCTACGGCATGGCCGGCCTCATGATAGGCAATGATCTTCTTCTCCTGCGGAGAGATGATGCGGTTCTTCTTCTCCAGGCCGCCTATGACGCGGTCGATGGCATCCTGGAAGTCCTGCATGTCTATGGCGTTCTTGTTTTTGCGGGCGGCAATGAGGGCGGCCTCATTACACACATTCATAATATCCGCCCCTACGAAACCAGGCGTCTGGGCGGCCAGTTGTTTGGCATCCACGTTATCGCTCTTCACCAGTTTCTTGAGGTGGACCTTAAAGATAGCTTCCCGCTCCTTGAGGTCGGGGCGGTCCACGGCGATCATGCGGTCAAAACGACCGGGACGCAGGAGCGCTTTGTCCAACACATCGGGGCGGTTGGTGGCCGCCATCAGGATCACTCCCTGATCGGTATTGAAGCCGTCCATCTCCACCAGGATCTGGTTAAGCGTATTCTCCCGCTCATCATTGCCGCCGGTAACATTGGCGCGGCCACGGCTGCGGCCAATGGCGTCTATCTCGTCTATAAAGATGATACAGGGCGCTTTTTCCTTGGCCTGCTTGAAGAGGTCCCGCACCCGTGCGGCGCCTACGCCCACAAACATCTCCACGAAGTCTGAACCGCTGAGGCTGAAGAAAGGGGCGCCGGCTTCACCAGCCACAGCCTTGGCCAGCAGGGTTTTGCCGGTACCGGGAGGGCCCACCAGCAGCACTCCCTTGGGAATATGCCCACCTAGTTTGGTAAACTTGCCGGGGTTCTTGAGAAACTCCACTACTTCCTGCACCTCTTCCTTAGCCTCTTCCTGGCCGGCCACGTCGCTGAAGGTGACCTTCACGCGGTTTTCCTTGTCAAAAAGAGAAGCCTTGCTCTTGCCGATACTGAAGATCTGCGAACCGCCCATGCCCCCGCTCATGCGGCGCATAAAGAACATCCAGATGGCAATGAGGATAAATACAGGGATGAGGAACTGCAGTACAGGGCCTATATAGTCTACTTTTTCAACGTTGCGATAGAGCACGCCTTTATCGCGCAGCTCTTTGACAAAGGTCTCGGGGGCAATGATCTTGAACGTATAAGAAGGGGTCTTGCCATCGCCAAACATGGGTTTACCGCCGGCAGCGCGGTCGCCGCCCTGTTCGGCAGCTTTAGCCTCGGGTGTGAGGTAGACTTCTACGAGCTTCTGGTTGACAATATCTATGCTCTCCACCTTCTTATCCGCCACCAGTTCCCAGAACTGGTTCTCGGGGATCTCTTTGCCGCTGCTGCGGTCTGGCAGCACAAACAAGGCCACGAGAATAAAGAGGAAGATGATGCCATATATCCAATACAGGTTGCCGCTGGAGCCGCCTTTGGGTTTCTTGGGGGTGGGTTCTTGGGCCATTTGCTAACGATAACGCGTAAAAATAACGTTTTAGCCATTCAAAATACGTACCCAAGGGCAAAGCCAGGCCAAAAGGGCAGGCTACCCCACATTACCGGCTACCGTGCAGGATAAACGGGCGGCAACCTGCCCTTTTGGCAGACCCCTGACAGCCCAGCAGTGTTATCGGGCGGGGGCATCCGGCGGCTTCTGTGAAGCAGGCATTGACGAAGGAGGAAACAGGGGTATCCCGTTCATATCCCGCAAGCTGACATAGGAAAACGAGGTGATCTCTATACCCGCTTCCCGGAAGCAGTCCTGGATATGCTCATGCAGGTGGGAATAGGTAAATTCCTGGTTCTCTGCATCCCGGGTATAGGCGTTGATTTCATAAGCCGCATACCAGTCATTGAGGGCCGTTTGCAGAATGAACGGATGCGGGCTGGGCAAGATCCCCGGGGTGCGCAGGGCCGCCTGTATCAGCAGTTCGTGCACGGTGCGCCAGGGCACATCATAACCAATCGTAACGGAGGTATGCAGGATCAGTCCATCTTCCCTGCTGAGCTTACTGTGGTTGACGGTATGGTTACTGAGTACCGTGCTGTTAGGCAGGGTAATTTCTTCATTCTTAATGGTGCGGAGACGGGTGACCAGCAGGGTCTTCTCCACCACGATCCCATCCGTATTGCCCAGCCGCACACGATCGCCCACGGTAAAAGGACGCATATAGGTAATGATCATGCCGGCCACGGCATTGGAAATGGCGCTGGAAGAACCGAGCGAGAACAGCACCCCCAGGAAAACGGAGACTCCCTGCAGCACAGCGGAATCCGAGCCGGGGAGATAGGGGAACACCAGGACAAACATGAGGGCATAGGCCAATATGCGTATGATCTGGTAAGTAGGCTTGGCCCATTCCGGGTGGAAATCCGGCAACCGCAAACGGCCGCTGGCTATTTGCAGGCTCAGCCGCCGCAAGGCCCTGAGCAGCAGGCGCACACAAAAGACGATCACTGCGATGGTCAGCAGGTTGGGCAGATAGTCCCAGAACGCCAACGCCACTTTCTTCACAGGTGCCAGGGCAAAACGGATCAGGTGATCGGCATAGGGCTTTGTCCAGGGGAACAGGCTGAATATGAGCAATAATGCCCCATAGGAAAGCACGAGGATACACGCCAGGCGAATGAGTTGCAATGCTTTGGAGAGCAGCTTGCGCAGGCTGCGCACGCCCATAACCAGGTAACCTTTGTAGTAAACATCCTTCAGGCGGGGATGTGCGCCCTGCTGCAGGTAGCGGTCGAAACGGCGCATCTGGTAATTGAGCAGCCAGACACACAGGACCAGCACGCCCAGCACCAATGCCGCCAGCCCAAGGTCTGTCCACAACCGGGTCTGGTCCTCCGCGGCCCGCACAGTCATCACCTCTGTCAGCATGTGCTTCCGCCAGCGCTCCGCCAATTCGCGAGGCGGCAACCCGGTACCCAGCGTATCCGCGGCCTGCACCGTGACCAGGCTAATGCCATGCCACCGGATGATCCACTTATGATGCAAACTGTCATATGCCTGCACCAGGCTATCTGCAGACACTTCCTTCCGCAAGGCTAGGGTTTGCAGGCCCTGGATAGTCAGCTGAGCACGCTGCTGCGGAGAGAGCTCGCCATAAGGCTGCCTGAGCATAAAGAGGGTATCTTCCCAGGGCACCACGGGAGCAGGCGGATGAGGCTGCCCATACGCTATAGAAGGTAGCACGCAAAGGATCCACAGGGCATACCGGAAACTCTTTTGCCAGATGTATGTTAAGAAAGTAGCAGGTGTCATCAACTTTGGTCCGTTTTTTGTAAAATGCATATAATTATGCAAAAAAAATCTTTTCTTCTCTGGATACTGCTGGGCTGGCTAAGCCTGGGCAGTGGTTTGGCGCAAAGTGCCTTTGAGGTGCGCGTAGATAACAAGATAGTTGCTGAGCAGGATGAGTACACCTTCAACAAGGACGAGACCTACAAACTGGATGTACAGGGACTGAAGCCCAACTCCATCCTGAAGCTGCGCTACCGCAAAGCGGGCGTAAAGATGCAGGAGCAAACCATCATGGCCGATGCCGAAGGCAAGCTCTCCCGTCTGCTGGAAGCGCCGGAGAAAAGCATCGGCGTCACCTGCGAACTGGAGCTGACGACGGCGGACGGCGAAGACAGGCTTATCCGCTTCCGCATCAAATTCCGCAACCTGGAAAAAGGACAGCCGCAGGAATAATACCTGCACACCGGGGTTACGATGACTATACTAGCTGTAGTGCCCCCCACGCCACCCTGATTCTGCGCAGCGTCATCCTGAGCGTAGCGAAGGATCTCCTCCTTACTGAAAGCACCCAGAAATCAAGGCTGAACCGAAAAGGGCAGCCCCAGAAATAGTGCACAGGGGTCAAGGATAAGGCATCCTCCCCCTACACCTTAACAAAGACCCTGTTATCGAGGAGGCGGCCGCGGGCGCGGAGGCGGCAGTGGTAGACGCCGGGCAGCAGGGTGTGCACGCAGAGCGCGCAGGTGCGGCCGCGGGCCAGGTGGGTGAGGACTACGGCGCCCGCCCAGTCCAGTACCAGGACCTCCAGGGGGTACTCCGGGGGGGCTTCGCGGGTGAGGGTGAGGAGGAGCCGGTCGGTGGCGGGGTTGGGCTCCAGGGTGTGGATGCGCGGCGGGTCTGCGGGACTGACAGGCGGCGCGGGGGTGTGCCGGGGGGTGTGGGCGCTGCGGATGCGGGGGAATGCGGGCAGGGCGGGCTCGGCTTGGGGGACGGGCTGGCCGTGCCAGGTGAGCCAGGCGCGGGCGTGGCTGTAGATGGGGCAGCCGGGGCTGAGCAGGGCGGAGACCTGGGCGGCTTCGGCGGGGGTGGCTTGCTGGATGCTGCGGCGGGCTTCCTGCAGCCGGAGATTGAGCCGGAAGTAGTCTTGGGTATGTTGCTGGCACTCGGTGGCGGGGCTGAAGGCGGCCAGCTCGGCGGCCAGGGTGCTGTGCTGACGGTGGTGCAGCAGGTAGGTCCAGTATTCGAGGGTGGGGTCGGCCGTGAGGCGGGCGCTTTGGGTGCGGATGGCTTGGGGGCTGAGCTCGGCGGGCTGGGCGGGGTCTTCCCAGGCGGGGAGGTCTGCGGTGGTGGCAGTGAGATAGGCGGGGGCGCGGAGGCCTTCGCCGCCGCCGTCGGGCGGGGTGGTCTGGTAGTTGCAGGTGTCTACGCAGTAGCGGTTGGCGTATTGGGGGTAGGCATAGCCGGTGGTCTTGGGCCGCAGGTGGTCATAATCGCACACGCTGGCGCCGCCGCTGACGGCGCTGTGGTAGTAGTCGAAGGTGACGTCGGCATTGGTGTATCCGACGCCGGGAATGGAGTAGATATCGAGGCCGTAGGGGTTGTCGGCGGCAAAGATATTGTCCATGGGTACGGTGACGGTTCCCATGGTGTGGGGGGTGCCTGCGTAATTTATTTTCCCTTCATTGTACCACACGGGTTCGTCTTCGCCGTTCATATAATTGCAGAAGAAGCGGAACCGGTTGTCGCCCTGGGTCCACAGGGCTACGGGGGTTTCAAGGAAGCGGTTGTAGAAGACCTGGACTTCGTAGCAGGTGCCGTCGCACCGGGGTTGGGCGTCTTTTTGGTAGATGGAGATGATGCCGTTTTGGAAGGTGTTGTAACTGATTAGGCTGCCGCGGATCTGGTCTAGGTGTATGCCGTAGAAGGGGGTGTGGCCGGTGGTGTCTTTAAAGGTGTTGACGGCGGCGCTGAGGTTATAGAAGGGCCCGCCGACTTGCAGCCCGATGCGGCAGCCGGTGAAGGTATTGTGTTCTACGGCGCTGCTGGTGGTGGTGTTGCCGTTGACTAAGGTGGAGAGGTTGACGCCGGATTTCCAGCCTTGGATCGTATTGTACCGGACGTCAGCCAGGCCGTTCCAGATGTCTATGGCGTTGTTGTCGGTGCCGGGGTTATTATGAGAATAATAGCTTTGGGTGAAGGTGTTATGATGGATCTGCATGCGGTCTACGCCCCAGCTGGCGATGCCGTGTTTGGTGGTTTCGCCGGGGGTGCCGGGCACTGCGTCGTCTGCGATAAAGTGGCAGTGGAGGGCGTGGCTTTTGTTGAGCATGATGGCGCCGGTGGGCCGGCATTCGTCCAGGTTGAGGCCCCAACGGCAGTTGCGGAAGGTGGCGGTATCGGCATACACGATGCCGCAGGTGTGGCTGGCCACGCCTTTGTAGGCGTTTTCTATGATCACCTCTTTATCCAGTTCTACAAACCCGTGGGCATAGCCGCCGCTCCGCGGGTCGCCATTATGGTTAACGAAGGGGTCGCCTACGACGACGATGCCTTCCCATCTTTGGTTACAGAGGTTGGTGAGGTGGGCGCCTTCGTGCACATATAGTTTGCCGCCGGGTTCTACTTTGATCTTGGTGTTCTCGGCCATATGTACCTGACAGTAGATATGGAGTTTGCCGCCGTTCTTTACATGGATGTCGCCCCGCAGTAGCTTTTTGTCCCGCCAGTGGATGTCTTGACCGTTGGTGATTTCGATGTTCTGGGTGCTGTCACGGGTGCAGTAGTCTTTGACGAGGTAGCGCTGTAGGCCAGTGTATTGAGGGTGGTTACCAGGAGGAACGGTTAAGCCTATTATAGATAGGTAATTATTATTTATCCAATAATGTATTCTACCTATTTGGCAAGGGGTTAACGAATTAGTAAAAATATTATACCCCATAGCATTATTAGATACCTTCGTTATCGAGTCACAATTCGGATTAAACAAATCATGGTTCCAACAATTTGTATTTTCAGGAGTATCTAAACAATAATCCTCTTCCACCCAAGAGTGTTCTAACCCTAGATGATGGCCTACTTCATGATATAGCAAATTACCAATATCAGATACAGGATTTCGATAGGGGTAAGAACAGTTAATATTAAATAGCCTATGAAAACTAACTAGAGTTATTTGTGCAACATTATGGCCATTTATGATACGAACCGGCGCACAACCGCCTTCTTTAGTTGCAGCAGTTCTATCATATAAAAAGATATTTATTATAGAATCAGCACCAACATAGTAATTAGTTGGAAAGTTAATATAACATCCAGAGAATATAGAATAATATGGGTTTGAATAATGGAAATACACCCCTTTCTCATCTTCGTCTTCATCAGGTTGACCCGTAAGCTCAAGTCTAATTCGTGTTGGTAGCACCGCAGGATATCCCCCACCCGGCATCTCCATGTGCATCAATTGATTATTAGCCATTCTGGCATTTGCATGGTCAATAATAGAGCGGGCCATACGATACCCATTATTCCATGTATCGGAGCAACCATCCCCTGCATCAGTGGGGGTCCAATTACCCGTAGAATCTTCTCTTAATATGTAATGAATATTTACTCTAATAGTTCTAATAGGTGTTGCTGCCAAATGGAGAGTATCTGGAATATAGAATTTTGTCTCATTACAATCTCCTGTTACTTGTACAATTGGCAGACTATCAGGCAAAATAGAATCTACATGACATTCAGATTGAGAAAATGATTTTAATGGCAAGATAATTATTAGAGAGGCTAGTAGTACTATTTTCATTTTAAAAATGATTTAGTTCCATAGATACCATTAGATAAATTCACTTTCACAAAATAAATGGCTGAAGACAAGTCAGAAGTATCTAGAAATACACTCTTCTTCAAATAAGGATTACCGTTTCTAGCGATAATCCGGCCGGACACATCGTATAGCTCAATATTCTCTATTGGCTCATTGGCAGTTAAAATGATGTGATTTGAGTATCTATGGATAAGAATCTGAGCACTATTACTATGCAAATTACGACTTGTTACAAAATACCCAGAACAGCTATCTTCGCTTGCTGTAAATGTTATATGAGTCTCTGAATCCGAATAACACATAAGGCCATAGTACCATGGATGTACAGTCAAACCCCTTCCCATAAGCCCAAAGTCATGGATATAATTATTATTATCCTCGTCAATCAAATCCAGCTCAAATAGCCGACCTATCTTCTCCACAATTAATGCACTAGAATTATCCCTTTTAACAATCTGGAATCTAAGCTGAACTCCATCTATATCAAGGTTTCCAATACTATCAACCAGATATTTAACCGTAGTTCCTGGGGTAGGCTGAAGATAATCCATTTCGACAGTCTCAAGGGAATCGTCAACTTGAAGACTAAGGTTATAGTACTGCCTAAAGAGCAAAGGCTCAAGATCTACTAAAAATATGGTATCTCCAGATTGATGGAAGTACCTAGGATTTTCTGGGTAATCCGCAAATATGAGTTTACGGCATTGTTTATCAAGGATTGTTGTATCTTTTTCACAAAAAATCCGTGATGGTCTTTGCCAACCCCAAGGTTCCTGACCTTCAAGGCAATTCCATTCCGCCCCTACAGGAAACCATTCCGTAGGCTGCGCATAAGCCACCAATCCACCCATCCAGAGCAAGCAAGTAAGTATAAGTGTTTTCATAAGTCTAATAAATATGTATTTTGTGAGTTTCTCCATTACTCAATCTCAGGCAATATAATCCCACAGCTAGGCCATCGCAAGAAATATGGACAGTATGCGTATAAATTTTCGTTGTTCTTAATACTTTCCCGGAATAGTCCATCAATTCGGCGCCTTTTATCCGGACATTATCCGTAAGCGTTAAGGATAACTGTTTATGACCCGGATTATAGGCAATAGCACTTATACTTTTCCTGCGACCAGTCCTTGAATCTGGTATTTCGCATTTAGTCGTCCACAGAGAATCTCCATAAGAATACTGGTAAAGGAAAGATGACGTTTCTGATAGTTGTGTATAGAAATAAAGGCCCCCAAAATACCCATATAATGTACAGTAAAATGGCTGATATTCCATTCCATACTGTTGCAAATTGTCTGCCGGACAACCAGGAATAATAGACATATCCCAATGGTATGCCGAAGAGCAATTACCTAGGTATATTTCTTTCTCCATACCAAAAACAAACTTATGCGTTTTGCCAAATATAAAGGCGGTTATTACCGTATCTATTTCCATATTAAGGGTATAAACAGCACAAGGCTCTCGATAATACACCTGCTTTTTTAATGTATCACCCGGTTGCAGGGAGAAATCCATATACAGCAAAAAACTGTCAATCTCAGCAGCATACTGATATACCCGCTCTGTTTCCGGTTCTATATAGAAGTACATACTCAACGCAGGAAACTGATCGTTAACCACTTCCCTACACAATCTCCCGGAAACTATCGTGTCCTTAGTAGAAGTATAAACATCTCCAATGCTCCCGAATCCCCAAAATGCCGTGTAGAAATTCCACCTCGCCCCCACCGGTGCAAAATCAAAATCCTGCGCCAGGGCCCCCACACACACCATCCAAAGCACACCAGCAAGCACAAGCGTTTTCATCATCAGATATCTGAAATTCTCAATATACTAAAAAAAACAAGTAAACTTCCGGTTTAGTAGCGCCAAAAGCATATTTATCCCTATATTTGGCAAACATCCGTGTGTCAATAGAAATACCATGCGGACAAAGAAAACAGATGCCCATATTGGTTCTTATGATTTTTAGTAATAAATTTGGAATAAAATAGGAATAAACGATGGTAGGCGACAAAATACGCGAAGCCCGTGAGAAAAAAGGATACAGCCAGGAACAGCTGGCCGAACTCCTGGGCCTTAGCCAATCCACCGTCAACAAAATGGAGAATGGCAAGATCCGCCCCAACCCGCGCCGCGTAGTAGAGATCGCAGAAGCCCTGGAAGCAGACCCCCAGGAATTACTACAGGACGAAGAAGGACATTTTGTCACGATCATTAATAACACAGAGAACAAGGCTAGTGCACAGTTTCTGTACTCAGACCGTGATGATTTGACAAAGGAGCTTATCAAAAGCAAAGACGCAGAAATCGCC